>VGSO01000096.1 GCA_016874945.1 Deltaproteobacteria bacterium | reverse complement strand
ACCCAGGCCCTCCGCGGCCGCAGCCGCGGCCGGGGAAGTGGTTGCCGCTTGCCACCCGGGAAAAGCCAATCCCGCCGCCTCCATCAGGGCCATGGCCCGGGGCAGGGTCAGAAATCCTCCCGGCGCCGCACCTTCAAGGATGGCGGCGATCTTTGCAGGTTGCAGATATCCTGGGGCTGCGGCCCCCCGGATCTCCCCTTTCCGGGCGAAGAAGCGGCTGTAAGCCATGGCCCGCACCGCCTCCCCGGGGAAGTGAAATACCGGGACTTTCAGGTCTTCCAGGAAAAACTCCTCTTCGTCCAGGGTGCAGATCACCGTGATGGCCAGGGGTTTGCCCGCTTCCCGGGCCAGTTCCACCGAACGCCGGGCCATCTCCCTTGCCTCGGTCCGCTCCGTCTCGGCGATGGGGCCGAAATTGAGGAGAACCCCGTCCACCTCCGGGTCCCGGCAGATGGCCCCGATGACGTCGGAGTACACCGTGAAGTCGAAGATGTCCCCCAGGTCGATGGGATTGGTGGGCTTGATCACCCCGGAGCGGGAGCGTCCTTCGATGAGCTTCTGAAGCCGGGGTGACAGGGGCGGCAGCTCAAACCCCCACTTGCGGCAGGCATACGCGGTGATCACCGCCTCACCGCCGCTGCGGGAGAGCACCACCAGGCGGGAGCCTTTCACCGGGGGCTGGCCCGCCATCTTGGCCCCCACCAGGAACTCCCCCTGGCTGGTGATGCGCAGGATCCCCGCCTGGCGGCAGGCGGCTTCCAGGATGTGCTCATCGGTGGCCAGCGACGCGGTGTGGGACAGGGCGATGCCCGCAGTTTCCGGGCCCACGTTGGCGTGGTGGAGAAAAACCGGCTTCTTAGCCCGGCGCCCCACCTCCAGGAGTTCCCGGCCATCGGTCATGCCTTCCAGGTAAAGGTAAATGGCTGCGGTGCCCGGGTCCTCCAGAAAATAGGCCAGGGTTTCATTTTCCGCCACGTCTGTCTTGTTCCCCAGGCTGAGGAACTTGTTCAGCCCCAGCCCTTCCCGGCCCATCCAGGCCAGGAGGTGGAGCCCCACCCCGCCGCTCTGGGCGATGATGGATACGTTGCCCAGTCGGGGCTTGGGCCGCAGGTGGGAAAAAGGCAGGGCCAGCCCGATTTCCAGGTTGACCAGCCCCAGGCCGTTGGGGCCGATGAGCCGGAGATTATACTGCCGCAGCAAGGCCCGGACGCGGTCCTCCAAAACCCGGCCGGACTCCCCCACTTCGGAGAAGCCGCCGGATTCCACCACCACGCGGTTAATGCCCAATTTGCCGCAGATTTCCACGGCGTCCGGCACGAAACGGGCCGGCGTGAGCATGGCCGCCACGTCCACCGGCTCCGGCAGGTCCTCCAGCCGGGGAAGGATGGGCATATCATGCACCCGGCCCCCCCGGGGACCCACCAGATAAATCTTTCCCTGGTAGCCGAACTCCAGAAGATTATTAAGAATCCCCCGGGCCAGATTGTCGGGTTTGGCCGACACTCCCACCACTGCCACACTTTTGGGATAAAAGAATTTGTTCATAAGTTTGTAACAATTGTGAGTTGCTTGATTTTGGGATAATATAAATCAGGTTCCGAGAAATTCAAACCATAGGAATTGCGGGAGGGGAATTTATACGGTTTTCGGTTTTAGGTAAAGATAATTACGGATTATCAATAAGTTACAGATTAAGTTTGTTGCACTTGAAAGAGAAAATGATATTACTCCGCTGGATCTTCCTGAAGCCGGGAAACAATTTGGCGGGCTTAACAGCCGAATTTTCCATGTTCTATGCTCCAGCGCCTGCGGGAGATTTTTTATGCCATACGAAAGGTGCGCCGATGTCAGCGGCGAACTCTGGAACGACCTTCAGGAACTGGACCCGGAGGAAGTGACCGGCCGTACCGGCGCAGTATATAAAGAGAATTTGTATCACCTCCCTTTTCTGAACCGGAAGATGCTCATCAGCCTGCCGGACCGGCAGGTGCGGGTGGCCGGGAAACCGGAGGCCGAACCGGGTTTCCGGGCCTGCCTTACGGCGCTCCAGTATCTGCTGCACGTGGACGTCTCCACCCTGGGTCCTCCCATCAGCGCCCTGGAGCTTCCCGGCGGCGCCACTTTTTTCCGGGGGCACCACGGTCTGCCCGCCAAACCCCTGGAAACCCGTTTCGGGGAAGACAAGGCCGGTTTCCGGGCCGCCGGCGAGCGGCTGGGGGGCGAAGCCCGGGCCGCGGGAGACGCCGCCCTGGCCCTCCCGGTATTTCCCGGCCTCCTGGTGGAAGTCATCCTGTGGGAGGCGGACGCGGAATTTCCAGCCCAGGTGTCTTTTACCGTGCCGGCCAATTTGGATAAGTTCTGGCACCTGGACGCGGTCTGGGGGCTCCTCAGTTTGGTGGGCCAGGAGCTTATTACGGCCGCCGACGCCGGCGCTTGATTGTTGATTCTATCAATATTTATGCAATAGGATGCAATGATTGCGGACCTCTGTTACGAAAAGTTCAAAGTTCAAGGTTCAAGGTTCAAAGTTAATGTAGGGGGCGCGCCGTGCAGCGGTAAGTAAGTTACTGACTTTTCATTGTTTTGAGAGAGCCGAAGGCTCATGAGCGACTGCTTTGAAAGGTAATTTAAGATGGATCCCAAATCCAAAAATCCCCCCCGCAAATCCGAGATAAAGCCGCCCCGATCTCCGGGGCAAAAGCCGGAGCGCCGGAAGGCCCGCTCTCATGCTGCCCCCCAGGCCCCGGAGTCTCTGGAGATCGATTACCAGGCCGTTTTTAATTCCCTGGGCGACGCCGTGCTAATCCTGGAAGCCGGCACCGGCCGCATCCTTCAGGCCAACCCGCGGATGGGCGAGATGTTCGGTTATTCCCCTGAAGAAGTCCGGAGCCTCACCATCATGGACCTGTGGCAGGACGAACACTGTCCCGAAAGGGTGCGCCGGGGTTTGGGCTCAGCGGCTCAGGGCGAGCCCCAGGTTTTTGCCGGAACGGGCCGGGACAGCGCCGGCATCCCTTTTTGGGTGGAAGTGCACCTGCATCCCGCCGCCCTTCCCGGCCCTGACCGGGTCCTGGCGGTGATGCGGGACATCACCGGCCGCAAAGAGATGCTCCAGGCAATAGCGCAGAGTGAAGCCCGTTTCCGCACGGTCATTGAAAGTTCTCTCTCCGGAGTTTATCTCATTCAAGACGACCAGTTTGTTTACGTCAATCCCCGTTTTGCCCAGATCTTCGGCTATCGTACGGATGAAATCGTCGGGCGGCTGTCCCAGGGAGATCTGGTTCATCCTGACGACCGCGCTACGGTTACGGAAAATATCCGCCGCCGCCTGGCCGGGGAAATTGATTCCGTCCACTATACCTTTCGGGGGCTGCGGAAAGACGGGGCGGTAATTAATGTGGAAGTCCTGGGCCGCCGGGTGGAGTTCCTGGGACGCCCGGCGGTTATCGGCACCATTATGGACATCACCCAGCGCCGCCAGGCGGAGGAACAGCTCCGACGCCGGGACGCTATCCTCCAGGCCGTGGCCTTCGCGGGAGAAAAACTGCTTCGGTTCCCTTCCTGGGAAGACCACATCCAGGAAATCCTGGCCCGCCTGGGCCAGGCCGCCAATGTGAGCCGGGTTTACATCTTTGAACTCCACACCACCCCAAACCGCGCCCAAGTAGTCAGGCTCCGGTATGAATGGGTGACGTCCGGCGTCACCCCCACCATGGACGATCCGGAAGTGCAGGAGTTTGATTGGCGGGAAGCCGGCTATGAGGATTACGAACCGATTTTACGCCGGGGCGAAGTGGTCTTCGGCACGGCTCGCGATTTCCCGGAAAAATTGCAGGAACGCTGGGCCCGCCAGAATATTCAGGCCATCTTGCTGGTGCCGGTTTTTGTGGGTTCGGAGCCGTGGGGAGTTATCGGTTTCGATGAATGTTTCTCCCCCCGGCAGTGGTCCGCCGTGGAGATTGACGCCCTGCGCGCCGCCGCCCACACCCTGGGCGCGGTAATGCAGCGCCAGGCCATAGAGGATGCTCTTCGCACTTCCGAAGCCAACTACCGGGAGATCTTTGAGGGAGTCACCGAGGGTATCGCGGTCCAGGATCTGGCCACTTTTACTTTTCTGGACGTCAATCAGAAGTTTTGTGAGATGACCGGCTACACCAGGGAAGAGGCGATGAACCTCCACTACGGTGACTTACTCCTGGATGAGCCTCCCTATGCCCTGGAGGACGCCCATCGCCTGGTGGAGAAAGTTATCCAGGAAGGCCCCCAGCTGTTTGAATGGCGCTACCGGCACCGGCAAGGCCGGGCCCGGGAGGTGGAGCTGATCCTGAAGCGCACCATGATCGGCAACCGGGACTGCCTCCTGGCCGTGGCCCGGGATATCACCGCCCGGAAACAGAGGGAGGCGGCCCTCCGGGAAAGTCAGGAACGCTTCCGTCAGCTGGCGGAAAATATCAAGGATATCTTCTGGTTAATCTCCTATGAAAACGGCCGTTCCCGGCTTCTCTACATCAATCCGGACTACGAAGAAATCTGGGGACGCTCCATTGACCGGCTGAAGGCCGACCCTTTGGATTGGCTCCACGCTGTGCATCCCGAAGATCGCCGCCGGCTGGAAGAGATTGACCAGCGATTTCTCCATGGTCAATTCCAGGACTTGGAATACCGGATTATCCGGCCCAACGGGGAAGTCCGCTGGATCAGCTCCCGGGCCTTTCCCGTTTATGATGACCAGGGGAAGCTCTCCCGGGTGGCTGGCCTGGGGGTGGACATCACGGAACTCAAGCTGGCCGCGGAAGCCCTGAAGGCCTCGGAGGAAAACTACCGCACCATCTTCAACGCGGTCAACGACGCCATCGCCGTGGTGGACACCAAGACCGGGGACTTTCTGGAGGTTAATCAAAAGTGGTGCGAGATGAGCGGGTTCACCCAGGAGGAAGCCCGGCATCTCAATGTCGCCATTTTATGCATGGACGATTCCCCCCAGTACTCCCCCACCGAGGCCATGTGCTCCATGATCCGGGCCCTCCAGGACGGCCCCCAGATCTTCGAGTGGCTGGCCCGGGATAAATTCGGCCGGGAACATTGGGTGGAGGTCAACCTGAAACCCACCGCCATCGGCGGCCAAGACCGGCTGCTGGCGGTGGTTCGGGACATCATGGGCCGCAAGCAGGCTGAAACGGCCTTGCGGGAAAGTGAAGAACGCTACCGCTCCCTCATTAACGATGTGCTGGACAGTTCCTCAGTGGGCACCTCCATCCTGGACGCCGACTTCAAAATCGTCTGGGCCAACCGCGCCCTGGAGCATTTTTTTGGCTTAAAGCGGGAAGAAATCATCGGGCAAGACAAACGCCGCCTCATACACGATATTAAAAACACCTTCGCGGCCCCGGAAACTTTTGTCCGCAAAATGCTGGGAGCCTTGGAGGACAAGACCTTTGTCCAAAAGTTCGAATGCCATGTGCTGCCCCAGGGCGGGCGGCAAGAACGCTGGCTGGAACATTGGAGCCAACCCATCGTCACCGGCCTTTATGCCGCTGGCCGCATTGAACAATACAGCGATATTACGGCCCGCAAGCAGGTGGAAGCCTTTCTCCAGGAGTCGGAGAAACAACTGCGCTTCCTCGCCTCCCAGCTTCTGAACGCCCAGGAAAATGAAAGGCGGCGCATTTCCCGGGAACTCCACGACGAACTGGGCCAGGCTCTCACCCTCCTCAAGATTAACCTGGTGGCCATTGAAGAGAAAATTCCCCCCGAACAAGAGAAGTTAAGGGGAGACTGCGAATCCCTCCTGAATTATATCGACCAGATCATTGAAAATGTCCGGCGGCTTTCCTGGGACCTCAGCCCCACCATTCTGGAAGACCTGGGGCTTTCTTCGTCTTTGCGCCACCTGCTTCATGAAATTTGTAAAAATCATGATATAAAATATTCCAAGAATCTCGACGAACTGGGCCAGTTGTTCTCCCCGGCCTTGCAGACCACTATCTACCGCATTTTCCAGGAATCTCTCACCAATATCTGCAAGCACGCCCTGGCCACCCGGGTGACCGTGGATATCAAGCGCCATGGCAAACAGGTCACTTTCACCCTGGCCGATAATGGCGTCGGTTTCGACGTAAATGAGGTCCTTTCCCGAAATCTGACCGAAAGGGGCCTGGGGCTCACTGCTATTCAAGAAAGAGTATTACTGGCAGGGGGAAAGCTGCAAATATGGAGTCAAAAAACCAAAGGAACCCGTATAACTTTCACCTTCCCCATAGACCGCAGAGGATCCCGCCCCCGGCAGACAGGATATCATGGAATCGGTATATAGATAATTGTTGCGGCAAATTGATTGAAAGAGCAGGTAAATTAATATATATATAAATATCAGCCGCAGCTCTGCTTTAATCCGGCGGAGAGTTTCACCTGGGGAGCCGCAAAGGCCAAGGCGCCTAGGGGCTGCGCCATTCCCCTAAAATCTAAGGTATTTTTTATGTATCGTATCATTTTGGCTGAAGACCATGCCCTGGTGCGCCAGGGGATCAAGCGAATCATTGAAGACATCAAAGATGGTCTGGAAGTGGTTCATGAAGCTGGAAACGGCCGCCAACTCCTGGACGCATTAAAAACCGTTCCCGCGGACCTGGTGGTTTTGGACATCAGCATGCCCCTTCTGTCGGGAATCGAGGCCATCCGGGAGATTAAGCGAAACTTTCCCCAGGTCAGGATCCTCGTGCTCACCATGCACAAAAAGAAAGAGTACCTCAATGACGCCCTATCCGCCGGAGCCCACGGCTACCTTCTTAAAGAAGACGCGGCCCGGGAATTGGTAACCGCCATTGACACCATCCGCCGGGGCGACATCTATGTGTCGCCTCTCCTCACCAGTGAGTTGGCCCATCTCTATCTCCAGACCCGCCGGGAAGCAGCGCCCCGCAGCGAGGAACAGCTGACGAGCCGGGAAATCGAGATCTTGACCCTCATCGCCGAAGGCAAATCGAGTAAAGAGATTGCCGAGCAGATCTTCCTCAGCTTCCGGACCATACAGAACCACCGCACCAAGATCATGCGTAAGCTCGGCCTCAGAAAAAGCGCCGACTTGGTGAAATATGCCATCCGCAAAGGGTACTTCATCCCCACACCCTAAAATCCGCCCCCCTCTAGCGTTACGGACTTCTAAATAATCAATTTTTCAAGCCCTTGAGTATTTTCCTCTATTCTAATGAAGTATTTTCCTCTATTAAAAAAAGAGTATTTTAGCCTATTTAATTTTAAACTTTATTATATTAAAAAAAGTAAAACCCCATTAAAAAAACGGGAAAGGGAAATGGCACACTTATATAAAAAGGTCAAGAACGGGCGCGATTACTACTATATCCGGGAAACCCAGCGGGTATACGGCAAACCCACCACCATTAACCAGGTCTATTTGGGCACCGCCGACAAGGTCCAGGAACTCCTCAAGCAGGATGATGGCCGTCGGGGTTTCTCCCCCAAGGAATTCGGCTCCATTTTTGTTATCAATGAAATGAACCACTCCATAGACCTGCCAGGCATCGTCGACGATATTCTTCCCCCCAAAAAGCGCACCAAGGGACCCACCCTGGGTGAACTCTTGTTCTACGCGGCCATGAACCGGGCCATCGCCCCCACCAGTAAGCGGCAGTTGGCTTCCTGGTACGAGTCCACCGATATTCAGCGCATCCGGCCCCTGCGCCTGGAATCGCTTAATTCCCAGAACTTTTGGAACTACTGGGACCGCATCAGCGAAGGGGATCTGCAAAGGATGGCCCTGGCCTTCTTTCGCCAGGTGCACGCCCAGTTGCCACCGCATCAGGAACACCTGGTGGTGGAGGCCACCAACATCTTATCCCCCACCCCTCAACCCCGGATTCTCATGGAAACTGATTTCCCCAAGGTGGGACTGGCCATCGTCAGCGAACGCTTCAGCGGAGTGCCGGTGTTTTATCAGGCCTATCCCGGCGGGCTTCCGGAAGTCGGGTTTTATCAGTCTTACCTGGACAGCCTCCTGGCCCGTATCCCCCAGGTAGGGGTAAAAGCCCAGGATTTTACTATAATTTTCAACCAAGGGATCGAATCTGAAGCGGTGCTCAAACGTATCGATTCCCAGGAAAACCTTCATTTCATCGCCTCTTATGACCTGAGAATTGATCCGGAGCTGGCCAAAGTTCCTCTCAAAGAATTCCGGCCGTTGCCCTGCCGCGTCAATGAGCGGCGCATCGCCTCAGGGGAGGAAGACCATCAGATTCTCCACCATGAAACCCGGGGAGTTTACTGGAATCGCCCCCGCCGGGTAATTATCACTTTCGACCCCAAGGTCTTCCAGAAAAAATACCAGGATCTGCGCACCCGGGTGCACAAGCTGCGTAAGGAACTGCTTGTTCTTCAGAAGCAACACCAGCATGGCGCGGGGTTGGACGATAAGGCCATCGAGGCTCATCTGGCCCAGGTCTGCCAGCGCCTCCACCTCGACCCCCGCATCTTTTCGTGGACTTTCACCCAGGAAAATGGCCGGTCAACCCTCAACTTCCAGTTGGAACAAGACCGGCTCAACGAAAGCGTGCTTCAGTTCGGCAAGACCGCTCTCATCACCGACCGGGAGGATTGGGAAGCTCCGGAAATCTGCCGGACCTTCATGGAACGCTGTGTCATCGACGCCTCGGACCCCCAGGCCCAAAGCGCCACCCACGTTACCCTCATGCCCCTGTACCACTGGACCGACTCCAAAGTGCTGGTCCATATGTTCGTATGCGTCGCGGCCCTTTCCTTCTTGGCCCTGTTCAACCAGCGCCTCATAGATGCGGGTCTGGCCCTTTCTCCCCGGGAGGCCATCCTGGAAATGCGCAGCCTGACCACTGCCATTTATCTCACCGATATAGATGGTAAGCTGAAGCGAGCTCTTCATTCCCTAACCGACACCCAAAGCGCCATCCTCAAGGCCTTGGGATATCAGATGGAAGAGGGCAAGGTGATCCCGTTGTAAAAGCCCCGCCCCTGACTTCCAAGGGAAACCTTCTGAAAAGGTGCACCCCTTGCCGCTCGCGGCAAGGGGTTTTTTATACTGGGATTCATAATGATATGACGCCGGGTAGATACACAAATCCAGGAGTTGTAATACTAATTTGACATCAAACGTAGAGTAATGGTATATTGGGCAGGGGCTAAAAAAGATGCGCAAACCTGCCCAGATCGAATCCTGGTTGGCGCCGGAAGAATTGTTGTCTTGGCTACAACGGAAGTTCCTCGCTTTTTCCAGACAAAAGGGGGGTTAACGTATTGATATTTTGGGAATAATTATGGTTTTTGGGGAATATTTCTGTACCCATGTAAATGCAAAAATATACTTGACAATTAATGA
>VGSO01000095.1 GCA_016874945.1 Deltaproteobacteria bacterium | reverse complement strand
CTCTTTTTGGCTTTCACCATATCCGAGCATCTTGGAGGTCCTCGAAATGCTTATTTATCCTCCTTATATCATATAGTTAGCTTGATTTACACCAATTCTTGCCGCATAATCCAGGGTTCAAGTAAATATCCCAGAACAAAGCCAAACCCACCGTGAGGTGGGCACGGAAAGCCGCGGGTCTTTTAGTCTGCGAGAGACAGCCGGGTTGCCTGGAGAGGCGGCCCGGCTTTTTTTGTTTAAGGAGCCAGTATCGTGTTCCAGAGATAAGTTAAGAAATATCAACTATGGATATGCTTGATTTTATTCCCTCTCCCCTCGGGGGAGAGGGTAAGGGTGAGGGGGGCGACTTTGGCTAACTGGCTGTAATCAGACAAAAGACGCCACCCCCACCCCGGCCCTCCCCCCTCCAGGGGGAGGGAGAAAAGACGGCGCTGATTTATGAAAAGTATTTCTGGGACACGACACTAGCCGGGACCAGGCTGGTCCCCGAGAGGTTACCGAGATGAAGCTGAACTTGCTCCAGCGCCTTATGATCGTAATTCTCTTGGTGTGGGTGCTTGTGCCGGTATCCCTGGCCTGGGCCGGGCCGCCCCAGCCGCCGCCGCCCCCGGCCATCCCCACGCCGCCGCCTGATTCCGATTTTGATAATGTCTCGGTTTTTCCCAAGGTGGAAGGCGAAGCAAACCAGATAGAGTTCGGCACTTCCGGCCGGGACAAGATAGTCATGTATGGCGCCACGGGGAGTGTCCTTCAATACCTCGAAGCAGATGCGGGCGATGACTGGATACTCCAGGTGGGCGGGGACCAGCAGAGCACCCAGACCGCCATCGGCGGGAGCGGGAACGATACGGTCTACCAGTTCGGTGGCCTCAGCGATAGTACCCAATTTGCCTTTGGTGGCGACGGCAACAAGACCATCATCCAAGTGGGCGGGCAGGGCAACAATATTATGGAGATTAGTGGTGGCCCAGGGGGCGGCCAGCTTGAGCAATATGGCGGGCAAGGCAATAATACGATGACATTAGCTGGTGGTGCTGGCAATGATGTCATCGCCATGTACGGCGGCTCGGGCATTAACACCATGACCTACAATGTGACTGCCGGGAACGATGTGGTGACTATAATCGGCGGGGGCAGCTATAACCGTCTGACGATTAATAAAGCTGGACAGAACAACTTCACGGTGAAGGATTATTTAGGGACGGTGCTGTTCCGGCTGGGGACCGGCGGCAGCACCATAACGATAGCCGGACTCCAACACCTTACGGTCCTCGGCGATGGCGGCGAAACCCTTTACACCCGGGCCTGGGGGCCGCCGCCCGTGCCCACGCCCCCTGCCGATGACGACTTCGAGTACGTCAAGGTGGTGCCCAAGGCCACCGGGGACGCGGAACAGATCGAATACGGCACCTCCGGCAAGGACAAGATCGTCATGTACGGGGCCACCGGGAATGTCCTCCAACATATCGAGGCCGACGAGGACAACGACTGGATTCTCCAGGTAGGGGGGGACCAGCAAAGCACCCAGACCGCCATCGCCGGCTCTGGGAAGGATACGATTTGGCAATTCGGGGGCCAGGGTACTAGTACCCAATACGCCGAAGGTGGAGATGGTCTTAATACCATTATCCAGGTGGGCGGACAGGGCAACAATACTATTATTGGAGGCCCAGGGGGCGGCCAGCTTGAGCAATATGGCGGCCAGGGTAATAACACTATGACATCATATGGTGGTAGTGGCGATGATGTCATCGCCATGTATGGCGGCGGGGGCATTAACACCATGACCTATAATTTGAGTGCAGGCAACGACCTGGTGACCATTCTGGGCGGGGGCAGCTATAACAGTCTGACCATCAATAAAGCGGGACAGAACAATTTTACCGTGAAGGATTACCTGGGCCAGGTGCTCTTCCGGCTGGGCGCCGGCGGCAGCATGATTACCGTGGCCAAGCTGCAAAAAATATCGGTCCTCGGCGACGACGGGAAACCCATCTATACCTTCAACGCCGCCACGGTGCCCAGCCTCATCGGGCCGCTGCTGCTGGGGAATTAGGGCTCACCCTTAAACTCTCCCCCCTCTGCCGGGGGCTTGTTGGGGCTGGGGGGAGGGGAAGATAACTGCTCTATATCCGCTATTTTATTGACTTCAAATCTGTTTCGCTATGGACATAATATTTCAAATTTAAGAAGATTGGCGTGGTGGATGGCCTTTAATCCCGCCCCCTAGGAAAATTACCTACAAAAGAATCAATAACCGTCCGATTTGCCGCCCTCCTTTTCCCTGGTATTCATATAACCAGAAGCAAGTAAAAATCAGGCACCGGAAAAAATTATCCAGCAATCTGCAGCCCCAGGACTTGGGCGGTGGATGCAGGTCTGCGGAAGGAGGAGCAATGCGTAAAGGATTCACTCTCCTGATTCTGGCGGGGTTTGCCGTGGTGGCGGCCTTCTCGCCGATGCCAACCCTGGCGGAAGAAACCTTGAAAGTCGGTATTATTCTTCCCTCATCGGGGGAAAAAGCCAAGTTCGGGGAGATTGAAAAGAAGTCCTTTGAGATGGCCATGGAGGAAATCAACGGCGCGGGAGGCGTCAACGGGAAAAAGCTGGCGTTTATCTTCGAAGATGACACCGGCCGTCCGGATGTCGCCCGCTCGGCAGCGGAAAAACTCATCACCAAGGACAAGGTGCTGATGCTGGGGGGCGGTTACGGCAGTTCCGAAACCTTCGCCATTTCCGGGGTGGCTCAGCAGAGCCGGATTCCTTTCCTGGTCAATACGGGTTCGGATGACAAAATCACCACGCAAAAGTGGGAATATATTTTCCGTTTGAATCCGCCGGTGAGTGACTACGCCAGAGGACTGGAAACCTTTCTCAGCGAGGTGGTGAAACCCAAAACCGCCGCCATCCTGCACGAAAACACCAGTTTTGGCGCTTCCGGGTCGAAAGAATTTAAACAGACTTGCGAGCGCCTGGGGATCAAGGTGATCATGTCGGAAGGGTACCAGAGCGGCGGAGTGGATTTCAAACCCCTGCTCATCAAGGTCAAGCAGGCCAACCCGGACCTGGTCTATATGATCTCTTATCTGATGGACGCCTCGATGCTCATGAGACAGTCCATGGAACTCAGATTGGCCCCCAAGCTTTTCATCGGCGGTGCCGCCGGCTTCACCTTACCCGAATTCCAGAAGAATGCCGGCAAGGCCTCGGACATGGTATATTCCGCCACCCTCTGGTATCAGACGCTGCCTTATCCGGGGGCCAAGGAATACTATGACAAATTCCTCCAAAAATACGGGATGGAGACGGAGTATCACGGGGCCGAAGCTTATGCCGCGGCTTATGTGATTGCCGATGTACTGAAACGCGCCAAGTCCACGGCTCCCGATGATGTCAAGCAGGCGCTCCTGGCCACCGACATGATGACCGTGTTCGGTCCGGTGAAGTTCACGGCCTACAACAAGATGACCAATCAAAACAAGCTGCCCACCTATCTGGTGCAATGGATCGACGGCAAGCTGGAACTCGTCTGGCCCAAGGAGGTTGCCTCGAAGCCTTACGTTTACCCCATCAACTGGGAAAAGGTTTGGAAATAAGGCGGGGGAAGGGGGTTGCCCTTAAATCGGGGCAACCCCCGGTTCGGCAACTTGAATAAATGAGAGGTCCATAAACCATGGAAGTTCTGATTCAGACGCTGGTGGCGGGAATCCTGATCGGCGGTATTTATGCCCTGGTGGGGCTGGGCATGACCCTGATCATGGGGGTGATGCGGATCATCAACCTGGCTCACGGCCAGTTGATGATGATTGCCATGTATATCACCTTTGTGCTCTCTCACCACCTACACCTGGACCCCTATTTTTCCTTGCTGGTGTCCATGCCCATGCTGTTCCTGCTGGGGGGGCTGATTCAAAAATATCTGCTCACCCCCTTACTGAAAGTGGAGACCATCCTGCCCCAAAACCAGCTCTTGATGACGGTGGGGGTGGCCATGGTGTTAACGGAGATCATGCGGTTTATTTTTCATTCTGATTATAAATCCGTGAAGACCTCGTATAGCTCGGCGACATTATACGTGGGTGGCATTTCCATCAATGTGCCGATGTTCATCGCTTTCGGCCTGGCCATGTTGTTGACCGCGGGACTCTTTTTCTTTCTCCTGAAGACTGATACCGGCAGGTCCGTGCGGGCCACGGCCCAGAATAAAGAGGCCGCCCTGCTCATGGGAATTAATTCCGAGTGGATTATGATGTTCACCTATGGCCTGGGAGCCGCCCTGGCTGCCGGCGCCGGAACTCTGCTGCTGCCCATCTTCTACCTGTTTCCGGATGTGGGTGGCCCCTTTACTCTGAAAGCCTTTGTCATTACCGTCCTGGGCGGCATGGGCAGCACCGTGGGGGCCATCGTCGGGGGTGTCGTTCTGGGAATGGCGGAATCGCTGGGGGCCACTTATATCTCCATGGCCTTAAAAGATGCGGTGGGCATGGTGATTTTCCTGCTGGTGCTCATTTTCTTGCCGGGTGGCCTGAAAGCCCTGACCAAGGTTTAACAGAGGAGCGGTCATGAAATCGATTCGCTGGAATATTCTGGTTCCCATCTTCCTCCTGCTGGTTTTCCCGCTGATAATCCCTTCGGATTATTATCGCCACATTTTTATTATGGCCCTGATGTGGGTGGTGATCGGCTCCGCCTGGAACCTGATTGCCGGCTACACCGGCCAGGTCTCCTTCGGCCATGCCATCTTTTTTGGGACTGGAGCCTACACCGCGGGTTTGTGCGTCACCCAACTGGAGATCTCCGCCTGGTGGGGCATGCTCCTGGCCGGGCCGGTAGCCATGATAATGGCCTTTCTCATCGGCTGCCTCTGCTTTCGTCTGCGGGGCCCCTATTTTAACCTGGCCACCCTGGCCATCGGCGAAATTTTCCGGCTGATAGCCATCGTCTGGAAGGATCTTACCGAAGGCATGCAAGGCATCTTAATCATACAGACCTTCAGGAGCAAGGTCCCCTATTACTACCTGGCCCTTGGGCTGGCGGCTTTATGTATCTTTGTCATCTATCGCATCGTGAATTCCAAGTGGGGGTATTATTTTGTGGCCATCCGGGAAGACGAGGATGCCGCGGAATCCATGGGGGTCAGCGGCTTTCGCTACAAGAGTATCTCTCTGATGGTGAGCGCTTTTTTTACCGGCCTGGCCGGGGCCTTTTATATGAACTATATGGCCTTCATTGACCCGGAGGTGGTCTTTTCCCTCTATTTCATCTCCATCATGGCCATTCTCGTGGGAATCATCGGCGGTGTGGGCACCATCTGGGGACCCGCCCTTGGAGCCTTCATCATGGTACTGCTGCAGGAGACCTTCCGCAGCTCATTTTTCGGGATCTTCCCCAAGTTTGTAAGCGAGGCGCACGTGCTGGCCTTCGGGTTGCTGGTCATCTTTGTCATCCGCTACCTGGCCAACGGCATTGTGGGAGACTGGCCGAAAGTTAGACGACTCTGGGCCAAATCAGCGGTCAGTGGTCAGTAGTCAGTATGAAAAATAAAGTTAACTTATTGAGAATGACAACTGATAACCGGTAACTGATAACTAATCGAGGAGGTCATATGAAACGCCAGGGATTTTGGCTTATTGGCCTGGCGGTGGTGGGTTTGCTCTTTACGGCCCCTAGCCCGCCGGCCCTCGCCACAGAGGCCAAAACAACGACTCTGGTCATCGGCTTCACCATTTCCCAGACGGGGAAGTTTAACGTGGAGGCCATGCGCCAGGTCAACGGCTTTACCCTGTGGGTGGAGCAGGTTAACGCCGCCGGCGGGGTGAAGCTGGCCGACGGTACGGTGGTCAAATTCGCCTCCAAGTCCTATGACGACGAAAGCAAAGAGGAACGCGTCCAGGAACTTTACCCCGTGCTGATCAACGAAGATAAAGCTGATTTCCTGATCAGCCCTTATTCCAGCGGCTTGGCGGACGTGGCCGCGGCCATAGCCCACAAACACCGGAAGCTCATGATCACCGCCGGCGCGGCCTCAGACGTCACCTATAAGAAAGGCTACACTCTGATCTACCAGACCTATTCGCCGGCTTCCCGCTACTTGACCGGCGCCCTTGACCTGCTGGGCAGGCTGGATCCCAAGGCCAGGAAAGTGGCCATCCTGCATGAGAAAGACCTCTTCTCCACCGAGGTGGTAAACGCCCTCCAGGTTTATGCCGAAAGCAAGGGATACCAGATCATTCTCCTGGAAGGATACGACAGCGGCCTGCGAGACTTCGCCCCCTTGATTGCTAAAATTCCTCCGGGGGTGGAAGCGGTGATGGGGGGCGGCCACTTTGCCGACAGCCAAGCCCTGGCCCGGCAAGTTTATGAGAAGAACGTGAAGGCCAAAATGGTGGCCTTGCTGGTGGCGCCGCCGGAGCCCAGGTTTTCAGACCTGGGGGAGGCGGCGGTGGGGGTCATCGGCCCCAGCCAGTGGGAGCCTTTGGCCAAGTACAGCCCGGAAGCGGCCCAGGCGGCCGGCCTGGAATGGTATGGCCCCAGCATCCGGGATTTCGTCCGGGCTTATAAGGCCAAATATAAGAAAGAGCCGTCCTACCACAGCGCCGGGGGCTATGTGGCCGGCCTGCTCTTGCAGAAAGCCATCCAGACCGCCGGCTCCACCGACACCGCCAAAATCCAAGCAGCGCTGGATAAAATGGATCTGCTCACTTTCTATGGGCGCGTGAAATTCGACCAGGACCCCAAGTCCCACGGGCTGCAGATCGGTCACGAGATGATTTACACCCAGTGGCAGAAAGACGCCCAGGGGAAATTGGTCAGCCTCCTGCTCAACCAGATAGTCTGGCCCGAAGCCGCCAAAACCGCGGAGGCCATGTTATACCCGTTACATTAGGGGTCAGCAAGTCTTCTTTCTCCAAGCTGGCCGCGGCAAGCTGATGACTGAAGGCTCAAATAGAAGGAAAAAATTATGAGCTTCTTTCACACCGAGAATCTTACCAAGTGTTTCGGCGGGTTGACCGCAGTCAATGAATTGAGTTTCCAGGTGGAAAAAGGAGAGATCTACGGCCTCATCGGGCCCAACGGCTCGGGCAAGACCACCTGCTTCAATCTGATCAACGGCTTCTATCCCATCACGTCGGGGGGCATCTTCTTTGAAGGCGTAAAGCTCAACGGCCTGCCCACCTGGAAGATTTGCAAGCTGGGGATCGGCAGGACTTTTCAGGTCGTCAAGCCCCTCCGGCGCATGACGATTTTGGAAAATGTGATGACTTCGGCGTTCAATCGGGCTACCACCCAATCCCAGTCACAGGAGAAGGCCCTGGAAGTCCTGGAATTTTGCGGACTTCTGGCGAAAAAAGATCTTCCCGCCAGCGCCGTCACCCTGGGTGACCGCAAGAGACTGGAGATCGCCCGGGCCCTGGCCACCGAGCCCAAACTGCTCCTCCTGGATGAAACCATGGCCGGACTTACCCCCCAGGAGCAGGCGGAAGGCGTGAAATTGATCCGGAAGATCCGGGATTCGGGGATCACCATCATCATCGTGGAGCATATCATGCACGTGATCATGAATCTCTGCGACCGGCTGCTGTGTATAAATTTCGGCACCGAAATCGCCCAAGGCACGCCGGCGGAAGTGGGCAACAATCCGGCGGTGATCGAGGCCTACCTGGGAAAGGAATAGGAAGATGCTGCAAGTAAAAAATGTCGATGCCGGTTATGGCGACATCCAGGTGCTCTGGGACGTCTCCTTCCATGTGGCGGCCAAAGAATTTGTGGTCCTGGTGGGGGCCAACGGGGCGGGCAAGACCACCACCATGAAGACCATCTCCAGTCTCATCCACCCCACGAAAGGGGAGATCCTCTTTGAGGATCAACGCCTGGACCAGTTGCCCCCTTATCGCCTCACGGAGGTGGGTGTCGCCCACGTGCCGGAGGGGCGGCAACTGTTTCCTGAAATGACAATCAAGGAGAACCTGGAACTAGGGTCGCTTACCCCCAGGGCCAAGGCCAAGAGGAAGGAAACCCTGGAATGGGTGCTGGGACTCTTCCCGCGCCTGAAAGAACGGCAGAAGCAACTGGCCGGCACCATGTCGGGCGGCGAACAACAGATGTGCGCCATTGCCCGGGGACTCATGTCCCTGCCCAAGATGATACTGTTCGACGAACCTTCCCTGGGGCTTTCCCCCCTGTTGACGCAAGAGATCTTCCGCCTGGCCCAGGAAATCCACCGGGAAGGCCTGACCATCCTGATGGTGGAGCAGAATGTCAAACAGTCCCTGGCCATCTGCGACCGGGCCTATGTGCTGGAAAACGGGCGGATCGTCCTGGAGGGCAAAGGCAAAGAACTCCTAGAAAACGAGGAAGTCAAACAGGCCTTCCTGGGGATTTAACTAACCGGTGAAAGTGCCGGAAAGGAGATTGGTCATGCCGGTGGAAAACTGGATGAGCAAGGACCTGATTACCATAGATGAAGATGCTTCCATCATGAAAGCATCCAAACTTATGAAGCAAAACGATATTCAACACTTGCCGGTTCTGAAAAAGGGACGCCTGGTGGGCATCGTTTCCGACCGGGACCTGAAGGAGGCCCAGCCGTCCAAGGCCACGACCCTGGATATCCACGAAATGTACTATCTGCTGGACAAGGTCTCGGTCAAGAGCCTCATGCCTAAGTCTCTTTTTACGATCACTGCCGGGGAAACCGTGGAAAAAGCGGCCGCGGTCATGCTGAAACAGAAGATCTCCGCCCTGCCGGTGGTTGACGCGCAAGGAGCATTGGCGGGGATCATTACCAAGGGCGATATTTTTCGGGCCTTTGTCTCCATCTCCGGCATTCGGCAGGCAGAGTTGGCCATGGGCTTTGAGCTGGAAGACCGGCCGGGGTCCATTGCGGAGGTTACCAACGCCATTCGGGCGCACGGCGGGCGCATCGCCAGCATTTTAACCGGATATGAGGACGCCCCTACGAACTTCCGGCAGGTTTATATCCGCGCCAAAGAAGTAAAAGATGAAGGGGCCCTGTTCAAGGAGCTGGAAAGCAAATATAAGGTTCTTTACCGGATCCACGACAAAGTGGATTAAAGAACCAAGCGCCCCTGGTATCCGGCATGGAAATACTTTCCTGCCGGCCCGGGCCAGTGGTATTGTATGGACGCGGTGCCTCTCGGTTTTTCCGAGAGGTGCGCCTTTCCCATTGGGTGTGCGAATAAAGGCGGAAGAGCCCCTTTATACCGTGTCCGCTTTCAGGTGCAGCAAACTCAACCTGTAACTTATTGATAAATCTTATTTATTTTAACCGAAAACCGAAGACCGAAAACCGAAAACGGTATTAGACAGTGGAGGGATAACCAAATGACTAACGAATTGGACGCCCTATCTTA
>VGSO01000094.1 GCA_016874945.1 Deltaproteobacteria bacterium | reverse complement strand
CTGATCCTGGAGCGGGGCGGGCCTACCTATGTCCGGCACCAGCCCGAGAACTTCGGCCAGGGGCGCCGGGCCGCGGGGCTGCGGGTGCACCTGTCGGACAAGGATGAACTGGGCACCATCAAGCCCGTCCACCTGTTCGAAGACTACCAGGAGACTTTCCGCCAGGAGATGGTGCAGCCCATCCTGGAGGGCCAGAAGGTCTCCTGGGATCGGTTCCTGCCCGTGGTGCCCGCGGCCACCAGCCGCTACCGGGACATGAGCCACATCGCCACCTCGCTTCCGGTTTATGACCCGGAAAAGTGTATCGCCTGCGGCATCTGCACCGCGTCGTGTCCCGATTCGGCGCTGCACTCCACCATCACTTACCGGCCCATCAGCGCCGCGGCGGAGCGCTATTTCAAGGCCTTCAAGAAACCGCCTAAGGGGGTTCCCTGGAACCGCTTTGCCCTGAACCTCTGCGTCGACCCCACCGCCTGCAAGGGCTGCGGCGTCTGCGCCCAGGCCTGCCCCACCGACGCGCTGCGCATGGTGTCTAAGGACGGCCTGCGGCCCGAGGACTTTCTCCCCCAGGCCTACCGGGATTGGGACCACACTAAGGAGCTAGCCCCCTTCGTGGACCAACTGGCCCTCAACCACCAGGTGCTCTTCGTCTTCTCCAAGCTCTATCCCGGCAAGCACACCTTGTGCCCGGGCTGCGGCGAGGGGGTCATCAACCTGCTAACCTTTTTCGCGGCAGAGTCTCTGCGTAATCACCCCCAGGGCATCGCCACCTTTTACCAGGGCATCAAGATCCTGTCGGAGCGCAACCAGCGGGCCATTGAGCACATGCTGGACCACGGCTTCAATATTTACACCATCAACGCCACGGGCTGCGACCAGGTCTCCGAGCTGGTCAACCCCTTCAACACCCGCATCTATCCCTCGGGCCACTACGGCTTCGGCACCGCCTCCGCCGCGGCCCTGGGCGCCAAGTTCGCCCTGGACCAGGCCGTTCAGAACCGTTACAGCGACGTCCTCACCAAGATCATCGTCTTCGCCGGGGACGGGGCCATCTACGACATCGGCAACGGCCCCTTCAACTACGCCCTGGGCGAGAACTTCGACATCACCTGGGTGATTTACAATAACGAAGCCTATATGAACACCGGGGTGCAGAAGTCCGGGGCCACCCGCTTCGGCTGCGACCGCTCCACCTCCCCCATCGGCAAAAAGTACGCGGGCAAAACCACCTTGCACCGGCGGATCATCAGCCAGGCCATGGCCATCTCCCATGTGTACGCGGCCAAGCTCTCCATCGACAACCCCTTTTACGCCATCCGCATCCTGAAGGAAGCCATCGCATACAACGGCCCGTCCATGGTGGAGTTCTTCTCCCCCTGCCCCCAGGGCCACGTGACCCACGATTGGGCCGGGCCCCTCATCTCCCGCATGTTGGTGGAGGCCCGCAAGTGGCAGGTGGCGGTGCGGCGGCCCTTCCAGAAGATGGACATCAGCGCCAACCCCAGCCCCGAGCTCATCTACCCCGACAAAGGCAAGTCCTTCAAGCAGGGCATCAAGCGGGACGCGGCCAGCTTCTACGACGTGGTGAGCATGCTGGGCCAGTACAACCAGCACTTGAAAACCGTGAGGAGCGGGGACATTCCGGAAATCGTCCGCATCAACGAAACCGTGAGCCTGTTTCGCTGGCTCCGGAACCAGCACCTGGGCGGCTTCCGGACCTCCATGCCCACGGAAGAGGAAGTGGCCAAGATCGTGGAGGAGCGTTACCAGGTGTAAAAAGAAAGTTTTCGGTTTTCGGTCTTCGGTTTTCGGTTAATGCAAGGGCGCACCGCGCACTAATACTTGATTTTCTTTCAAATGCACCAAATACAATTTGTAACTTATTGGTATTTCAGGTTTTCCTAACCGGAAACCGGAAACCAAAAACCGAAAACGGTATAAGTAGGCACACGGATCACCAAAATTGGGGAGGCGGGCCAGGCCCGCCTCCCCAGGCTGTTTTGGCGGGGTGGGCCGGGCAATGCCGGGAAGCGGCGTGAAAATGCCGCACTTCTCCTGCAAGAGCATGTGCCGATTAGGGGCGAATTTGATATATTGCGAAAAGTAAAACCCTCATTGCTTTCCTAAGCCTGGTGATTTTTATGGAAATGCCTTCTAGCATCTGCAAGCCGGTCTGGGGACCGGTCCTTTTGGCGGCCGCCGTCCTTATCCTGGGCCTGCC
Organism: Deltaproteobacteria bacterium; assembly: GCA_016874945.1. GTDB lineage: Bacteria > Desulfobacterota > Desulfobaccia > Desulfobaccales > 0-14-0-80-60-11 > VGSO01. Next base: position 7,222 of record VGSO01000094.1, on the reverse strand, counting down.
GGTTTGGGCCCAGGTTCCCCAGGTTCTCAAGATCACCCAGCCGGCCAAGGTTTACCCGGATCCGGACCAGGACAGCCCGGCCGTGGGCCAGGCCACCCCGGGTGCGGAAGCCGCGGTGCTCAAGCAGGTGGGCGGCTGGTACAAGGTGAAGGTCGCAGGGCTTACCGGCTGGCTGCCCCGGGTGGCCTTGCAGGGCGGCGCCGCCGGCCTCCTGCATGGCGCCCCGGTGTCGGAAGGTGGCAGTGAGGATGTACTCATGGGAGTTTATGGCAAAAGAACCGGGCCGCCGGGTTTGCCCCGGGATGAACATCCCATGGCCATGGCGGAAAAGGCCCCTTCTGCCACGGCGCGGGTGGAATCCCCCATGGCGCAGAAGCTGCCGCCCCCGCCAGCCCCCGCGGCTCCCAGGCCGGAGATGGCCCTCCAGCGTCAGCAGGCTCTTTACCCGGAACCGGACGAAACCGCCGGCCCTGTGGCCCAGTTGCCTTCCGGCGCCCAGGTGCGCCTGGTGAGGCAGGTGGGAGACTGGCTCAAGGTGCGCTACCAGGACCAGACCGGCTGGGTCCCGGCCCTAGCATTGCAGGAATAGGGGAACCGTCGCTCGGGAGCCTCCGGCTCACCCATAAATCATGAAAGTATTGGTGGCACATCGCGGCCTAAAGGCCGCAACCAAACTAAAAAATGACCTAATTACTTTAATCAAATCAAGGTGTTACAGGCAAAATCTTCGCGAAAAAACAAGAAACTCGGATTCAGTAGCACAGGCTTTCCAGCCTGTGCCACCATTTATTCCTCATCCCGAAATTTCTCCCGGCCAAGCCCCTATGACACCCCGAATTTGCTTGAATATTATTATACTTGCCCTGAACTTACCATTCAGGGTAATATAATAATTTAGATAAAACAAATGGGGCCATCATAGGGGGCGGTTCGCGACCCCCCTGCACGAGATGTAAATGGGTTGCAAAGGGGGGGGCCGGAGCTGACGCTCCCCTAGCCTCCTTACCCAGATATAACCACACAGAGGTGCCAACATGACCGAACAAGGCCAAGCGGATAAGACCAAGGCATTGGAGCAGGCCCTGGGTCAGATTGAAAAAAGCTACGGCAAGGGCGCCATCATGCGCCTGGGGGCCGACGAAAAGGTGGACGTGCCGGTGATCCCCACGGGCTGTCTCTCCCTGGACCTGGCCTTGGGAATCGGCGGCATCCCCCGGGGCCGGGTGGTGGAGATTTTCGGGCCGGAAGCCTCGGGGAAAACCACCCTGGCCTTGCAGGCCATCGCCGAAGCCCAGAAAATGGGCGGGGTGGCGGCGTTTATCGACGCGGAGCACGCCCTGGACGTCCAGTACGCCCGCAAGCTGGGGGTGCGCACCGAAGACCTGCTCATCTCCCAGCCCGACTCCGGGGAGCAGGCCCTGGAAATCGGCGAAATCCTGGTGCGCTCCAACGCCGTGGACATGGTGGTGGTGGACTCCGTGGCCGCGCTGGTGCCCCGGTCGGAGCTGGAAGGGGATATGGGCGACGCCCAGATGGGCTCCCAGGCCCGGCTCATGAGCCAGGCGCTGCGCAAGCTCACCGCCGCCATCGGCAAGACCCAGACCACGGTGGTCTTCATCAACCAGATCCGCCAGAAGATCGGGGTGATGTTCGGCAACCCGGAGACCACCACGGGGGGGAACGCCCTCAAATTTTACGCCTCACTGCGCCTGGATATCCGGCGGGTGAGCGCCATCAAGGAAGGCAACGACATCATCGGCTACCACACCCGGGTCAAGGTGGTGAAAAACAAGCTGGCCCCGCCTTTTCGGGAAGCGGAGTTCGACATCATCTTCGGCCAGGGGATTTCCCGGGAGGGGGACCTCCTGGACCTGGCCGCGGATGCCGCCCTCATCCAAAAAAGCGGCGCCTGGTACAGCTACGGGGGCGAGCGCATCGGCCAGGGCCGGGAGAACGCCAAGAATTACCTCAAGGAGCGCCCCGAGGTGGCCGCGGACCTGGAGCGCCAGATCCGGGGCTTGCGCGGGATGCCGCCCCCGGTCGCTTCAGGCAAGGAGGCGTCATGAAATATATGTCCAGCCGTGACGTTCGGGAAAAATTTTTGGATTATTACGCCTCCCAGGGCCACACCCGGGTACCCAGCTCATCGCTGCTGCCCGCGGGGGACCCCACTTTGCTCTTCACCACCGCGGGCATGGTGCAGTTTAAAAAATCCTTCACAGGGGAGGAAACCCGGCCCTATACCCGGGCCGCGTCCTGCCAGAAGTGCGTCCGGGCCGGGGGCAAGCACAACGACCTGGAAAATGTGGGCTTCACCGCCCGGCACCACACCTTCTTTGAAATGCTGGGGAACTTCTCCTTCGGCGACTATTTCAAGGAAGGGGCCATCGAAACGGCCTGGGAGCTGTTAACCGAGCACTATAAGCTCCCCCAGGACAAGCTCTGGGCCACGGTCTTTTATGAAGACGACGAGGCCCGGAAGCTCTGGGAAAAGATTGCCGGGCTGCCCCCGGACCGCATCGTGGGCATGACGGAGAAGGACAATTTCTGGGCCATGGGCGACACCGGCCCCTGCGGTCCCTGCTCCGAAATCCTCATCGACCAGGGCCCGGAGATGGCCTGCGGCCCGGACTGCGGCATCGGCAAGTGCGAGTGCGACCGGTATCTGGAAATCTGGAACCTGGTCTTCATGCAGTACAACCGCTCCCCCGGCGGCCAGGACCATCCGCTGCCCAAGCCCAGCATCGACACCGGCATGGGCCTGGAGCGCCTGGTCGCGGTCATCCAGGGGGTGAAGTCCAACTTCGACTCCGACCTCATCCGCCCGGTCATCGGCCGCATCGAGGAAATGGCGGGCCTGGGTTACAAGGGAGATACTTCCAATGAAAGCGTGGCCTTCCGGGTCATCGCCGACCACAGCCGGGCCACCGCGTTCCTCATCGCCGACGGCATCCTCCCTTCCAACGAAAGCCGGGGTTACGTGCTGCGGCGCATCATGCGCCGGGCCATCCGTTTCGGGCGGCTGCTCAACCTGAAATCTCCTTTCCTCCCCACGGTGTGCATGAAAGTGGTGGAGATGATGGGGGAGATTTATCCGGAGCTCCTCACCGCCAAGCAATTCCTCACCCAGGTGGTCACCGGCGAGGAGGAGCGCTTCGCGGACACCCTGGACCACGGCCTGAAACTCCTGGCCGAAGAGCTGGACCGGCTCCAGGCCAAAAAAGGGCGGGTGCTCTCCGGAGAAGTGGCCTTCAAACTTTACGACACCTATGGCTTCCCCCTGGATTTGGTGCAGGACGCCTTGAAGGAAGAGGGCCTGCAACTGGACTACGAGGGCTACGAGGCCCACATGCAGGTGCAGCGGGAGATGTCCCGGGCCTCCTGGCGGGGCGGCGCCGGGGAGGAAGTCCCCCCGGTTTACCTGGAACTGGCGGAATGGCCCGCCACCCATTTCCTGGGCTACGAGGCCCTGGAGGCGGACAGCGACATCCTGGCCCTCATCCGCCACGAAACCAAGGGCGACCAGGCCCAGGCCGGGGAGGAAGTGGAGATCATCACCCGGGAGACGCCGTTTTACGGCGAATCCGGCGGCCAGGTGGGCGATACCGGGGTCATCACCGGGGACGGCTGGCGCGTCCGGGTGACCAACACCCAGAAGCTGCCCAATGACCTCCTGGTCCACGTGGGGGTGGTGGAGGAAGGGGTGGTGAAGGTCAACGACCCGGCCCACCTCCAGGTGGACGTGGAGCGCCGGGGGCGCATCGCCCGGCACCACACCGCCACCCACATCCTCCAGGCGGCCCTCAGGGAGCAGTTGGGCGAGCACGTCAAGCAGTCGGGCTCTCTGGTGGAGCCGGAGAGGCTGCGCTTCGACTTCATCCATTTCAAAGCCATCAGCCCCGAAGAGCTGGACCGGTTGGAGCTGGACCTGAACCGGGCGGTGGTGGAAAACCTGCCGGTGCAGACGGACCGCATGAGCGTCACCCAGGCCCTGGAGGCCGGGGCCATGGCCCTGTTCGAGGAGAAGTACGGCGACGAGGTGCGGGTGGTGAGCATCCCGGGCCTGAGCCGGGAGCTGTGCGGCGGCACCCACGTCCAGCGCACCGGGGATTTGGGGTTGTGCAAGATCACCAGCGAAGCCAGCGTGGCCGCGGGCATCCGCCGCCTGGAGGCGGTGTGCGGCCTGGAGGCGGTGAAGGTCTTCCAGGAAGAGACCCGGGAGTTGGACAAGGCCGCGGCCCTGCTCAAGGGCAGCCGGGGCGATCTGTTAAGCCGCCTGGACAAGGTGCTCAAGCGCCAGAAGGAATTGGAGAAAGAAGTGGAGGCCCTTAAGGGCAAGCTGGCCGCGGCCCAGGCCCGGGAGATGCTGGATGAGGTGCGCCAGGTGGACGGCGTCCCCGTCCTGGCCCTCCAGGTGCCGGCCACAGACCCCAAGGCCCTGCGGGACTACGCGGTGAAAATCCAGGACAAGATGAAGTCCGGGGTCATCGTCCTGGGGAGCGCCGCCGACGACAAGGCCATGCTCATCGCCCTGGTGAGTAAGGACTTGACCAAACGCTTCCCCGCGGGGGAGATCATCAAGGAACTGGCCCCCCTGGTGGGCGGCTCCGGCGGCGGCCGCCCCGACATGGCCCAGGCCGGCGGCCCGGATAAGGAGAAATTGGCTACGGCCTTGAAGCAAGCTTATGAGGTGGTGGCGAGAAAGGCGAGGGGGTAGGGAATTTTAGAGGCGGTGTAATTTGATGTCATCGCCTCTAATGTTATTTTTGCGGTCCGTTTCCAAATTCATAAAATGGGAACTGAGATACAATGATAAAACATTTGAAAATACAAAATTATTTGAGCTTAAAGGACCTTACAATAGATTTTGGTTTAAGAAATGTATTCGTAGGTCCGAATATGGCCGGGAAAAGCAATATTGTTGATGTATTTCGCTTTTTAACTCATATTACTTTAACTGGTCTGATGGCGGCCGTTACCGATAGAGGAGGATTCCCTGAAATTTTATGGAAGGGATTGGAAGAAGGGCAAATACTGATTTCTATCATTGGTGAAGTTTTTTGGGATGAACAAGAGAATAGAACTTATGAATATGAGATCTCAATGTTAGGAAGCGCTAGAACCGGAGCAGGAGCTCCTATTATCGAAAAAGAAACATTGAGGCGTTGCGATTATGGTGGCGATTACATTTTGGCAAAATTTCAAAATGGTAGTGGAAAGGGATTAAATGCAGACGGCTCAGTGGCCTTTGAGCAAAAAGAGCCGTCAAATAAATCATTCCTAGAGTATTCAATTCCAGGTTGGGAAGGAATGGTTGTAAAGAGGTCAATCTCAGCCTGGCGTTTCTATCAATTGATTCCATCTGCAATGCGACAAGTAAATACCGTGAGCGAGCAATTTTTTTTAAATTCACATGGTGATAATTTGTCTGCATGGCTTCTCACTTTGCAAACTAAATATAGTGATGATTTCAAGCGGTTGGAACAGGCAATCAAGGATATTATCCCTGAAATAACCGGGATTTCCAGTCCTCCCACCCAAATGGGTACAACATATCTCCTCATGAAGGAAAAGTATCTCAAAAGACCAACGAATTTGTGGAGAATATCGGATGGCGCTTTGCAATTTTTGGCGCTTTTATCATTGATATTTTCTCCTCCAGAACTTGGCGCTCCACTATTTTGCATAGAGGAACCGGAAAATCATCTCCATCCTAAGTTGGTAGAATCGATGATTGAATTACTTAACCAAAGACAACAAGAATTCGGTAAAAGAGCCGCCCAACTTATCGTAACAACTCATTATCCCTATCTTATTGATATGCTTAAGATAGAAGATTTATTGGCGGTTATTAAGGAAGAAGGGGCTACACGCTGCCTGAGGCCAGTAGAAAAAAAACATTTGATAGACTTGTTAGAGAAGGGAGAACTTGCAGCAAGCGATCTTTGGTATTCTGGGATATTTGGGTAAAAAGCTATGGTCACCTTTGGTATATTAGTTGAAGGATATAAAGACAAGTCAGTTATCGAGGCTTTAGTAAGTAAAATTTATCCCCAAAATAATTGTCTTTGCTTTCCTTATGGGGGAAAACAAAGATTGATGGAAAAATTCCCAGGTTATTTAGAATGTTTTAAATACAGTGATGTTAATAAGGCTTTAATTACACGCGATAAAGACAGCCAATGCGCAAAGGAACTCGCTGCTCGAATACATGAAAAACAACAAAACCGTAACTATCCCTTTCCCGTTAAATTTTGTCTTATAAAAGAAGAGATAGAAGCCTGGCTCCTTGCCGATGAAAATGCTATCTCGGAAGTAGTTGGCGAAAAAGTCTCTAGAATAAATGAAAACTTGGAGGATATTAAACATCCAAAAGAAAAGCTTCAAAATATTTTGTCAAAATCGAATATCAGTTTTACACCAGAAATATTAAGAAAAATCGCAGAAGCCGCAGATTTAAGAAAGGTAGAATATAGATGTCCTAGTTTTAGGCGATTTCGAGACTATCTTTTGGATTGTTGATGTGGCAAAAAGTTGGAGCATAGTAAGATGAAATGGTGCGATCTATCTTGTGAATATGCCTCTTTTCCCCAGGTGCAGGCCGTGGATGGGGCCGGGTCGTGCCGCACTTTTCAGGCCCTCCACTGCGCCCGGCTGGACCGGCTGGTGCACAAAAATGCACCTTGTCCCTGCGAAGAAAAAGCTGACCAGGGGGGAGGAGTCTGGAGCAGGCAGTTTGAAGCATTAATTCTAAGGATTCAGGCCCTTTCTCAAAGACCCAACGGAGCAAATTATGGCCAGATTTAGAGAAAATTTTGTGATAGATGAGCAAGGAAACCGCATCGGGGTATTTTTGGATATCGAAGATTATCGGCGGCTATTGGAGGAGATAGAGGAACTTGAAGCTATTAAAGCCTACGATGCCGCCAAGGCTTCAGGCGATGAGGCCATCCCTTTCGAGCAGGCAGTTTCTGAAATTGAGCAACATCGCAGATGAGCTACACTATTTCCATCTTGCGCCCGGCACAAAAAGAGCTGGCCCAATTGCCTGGCGGAGCCTATGAGCACGTGCGGGATGCCATAAGCGCCCTTTCTCGGGAACCAAGACCGGCGGGATGCGATAAGTTGACGGCGCGTCCGGGGTGGCGCATAAGGGTTGGGAATTACCGCATAGTTTTTGAAATTGATGATAAAAACAAAAATATAGTAGTCCTTCATATTG
>VGSO01000093.1 GCA_016874945.1 Deltaproteobacteria bacterium | reverse complement strand
CAGTGGAAATACTTTAGCATAAAATTACTGCAGAAAGGAGACCTTAATGGCTTGCGCTATTGTTATCCGCTATCATGACGGCTTCCAGTCCTACCTGGTGCTGGACGAGGACAACCCCCGGGAGTTTTTGCGCCATTGGGGGTTTAAGGAGGAGTTTTCGGCCCGCCCCTGGCTGGGCTCCCTGGACCCCGTGGACGCCCTGGAAGAATGGGCGGAAATGCTGGGGGAAGACCCTTTGAACTATCAAATTGCCGATGAAAATAATCAGGTTTTTTCCCTGGAGCGCTCGTTTTGGGATGGGGTTCGGGTCTGGCCTGAATAATTTTTACCCAACCGGAATCAAATTAATATACCAAATTTGTCTTCATAGCTAAGATGAATTTTCCTCTAAAACCTTTTCTAATAATAAATTTTCCTTCTTTCAAATTCTCGCTTTCTTTTTCTTGATTTAAGTCTCCAAAGTATGGTAATTGTGCTTTTGCTCCCCTATACTGAAATTCGGATAAGCCTATAGTTGTTGAGTTTTATTATATATATTGTCTTGATGTAAAGTTATTTCGGCGCTCTGACGGAGGCCGAAAATAAGGAGGAAGTCGTAGGGCTTGAAACCTTGATAAAATTGTTTGTCGTTTGAGCCCGGTTATCCGGCAAAGGCTGCCAAGGAGGCCCTTATGCGCTGCGGCAAGTGGCTAAGTCTAATAGGGAAATTAGTATTGATGATTTCCCTGTGCTGGGGGGCGACCCTGGCAGACGCCGAGCCGCCGCCTGCAGGCCGGCTCATCCTGTGCCAGGGCGAGGTGCAGGTGCGCCGGGCCGGCGCCCTTCGGTGGGAATCCGCCCGGCTTCATCAAGAGATTTTTGAAGGGGATGCCTTAAGGACCGGGGCCGCGTCCCAAGCTGCGGTGCTTTGCGCGGATGAAAGCCAGGTCCGGCTCAATGAAAAGACCCTGTTAATCCTTAAGAGTGTGGCGCCTTCCCCCCGCCTGCGGCCCGGAGAGGTGACCCCCGCCGCCCCCAAGGCGCCTCCCACCAGCATTTACCAGGTTCCCCAGGGAGAAATCTGGCTGCGCAACAAGCGGGAAAAATTCCAGTTTGAACTGGAAACCCCGGCAGCCACCGCCACCATCCGGGGCACCGAGATCAACATCCGGGTGGGCCAGGACGGGGCCGCCCGGGTCATCCTCCTGGAAGGCAGCATCTGCCTGGCCAACGCTTACGGGGAAGTCTGCCTCCGGCCGGGGGAGGAGGGCTTTGTGGTGCCGGGCCAGGCCCCCACCAAGCAGGTGCTGGTGCAACCTGCGGACGCGGTGCAATGGTCCCTCTATTATCCAGGTATTTTCAGTTTCCGGGACCTGCCTCTTACCCCTCAGCCGGGAGAAACCCGGGCCCCCGCCAACCCCCCGCCTAATCTGGCCGCCATGGTCCAGGAAGGAGAGCGCGCCTATGATGATGGCCGCTTGGAAGAAGCCCGACAGATAGCCGAAGCCATTCTGGCGATAAATCCTGACAACGGCCGGGCCTTTACTTTGCTGGGTTGGATCGCCCTCCAGAAGCATGCTCCGGAAGAGGCCCTGGGGTATTTCCGGCGGGTGCGCCAGGTGGACGAGCGGGCCATCATCGGCCTGGCCCTGGCCCGCTACCGGCTGGGGGACGCGGGCGGGGCCCTGGAAACCATGCAAATGGCTTACCGGCTCCCGCCCAATGCGCTGCTGGTGTCCATGGCCAGCTATTTCGCCCTTCTGGCCGGTCGGGTGGATCAGGCCCGGACCGCCCTGGAAGCCATCAGCCGCAAAGGGCCCCCATACGGGCTGCCCCACGCCTTGCTGGCCCAGATTTACCTGATCCAAAACAAGAAAGAGGCGGCCCAGGCCCAAGCCGCCACCGCCCTGTCGGAATCCCCCAACTCGCCCCTGGCCCTCCTGACCATGGGCCTGGTGAAAATGGCAGTCTTCGATCTCCCCGCGGCCATCCAGTATTTGGAGAAAGCGGCAGCCGCGGACCCGCGTTTTGTGGATGCCTACGTGTACCTGGCCCGGATCTGGCTTGGTTCAGATTATCTTTCCCGGGCGCAGAAGACCATCAACCGGGCCCTGCGGCTGGCGCCGCGAGACGGGACTGTCCTTTCCCTGGCCGGGTTCGTGCGCCTGGGATACCGGGACTTTGAAGGCGCCCAGAAATTGTGGGAGGAGGCTGTTAAGGTCAACCCCCGCTTGGGCGAGCCGCATCTGGGGCTGGCCATTTACCAGTTCCGCCACCGGCGCTACAACCTGGGGCTGGAGGAAATGCTCACCGCCACCCTGCTGGAGCCCCGGGTCTCCCTTTACCAGAGCGAACTGGGCAAGGCCCTGTACCAGAGCCGGTCTTTTGACCGGGCCCTGGAAGTGTGGGACTATGCCAAGACCCTGGATCCCAAGGACCCCACCCCGCACCTGTACAGGGGCATTGCCCTCACCGACCTGAACCGGCCGGGGGAAGCCATTCAGGAGATCAACAAGTCCATCGAACTGAACGACAACGTGGCCATCTTCCGCGGCCGCCAATCCCTGGACCGGGACCTGGCGGTGCGCAACGTCAGCCTGGCCCGAGCCTATCAGCAGTTGGGCTTGACGGACTGGGCTTTCAGCAAGGCGGTGACCGCCGTCAAGTATGAGCCTTTCAACAGCTCGGCCCACCTGTTCCTGCGGGACGTCATGGCCGCGGCCCGGTCCGGTTCTGCAGCCCCATTTCTTACCGCCGGCCTGCTCCTGGGCACCGCCAACACCGAGGCGGCCCTGTTCCGGGTGCTTTCGCCCGCTAATCAGGCCACTTTCCAAAGTCTGCAATTCCGGGGGACCGAGGCCCTGGGATTGACCCGGGATTACGCCCCCATGTTCGAGATGCCATACGCCAGGATCGGCGTTACCGGAGGCATCGGGGCCGCGGAAGGGAGTAAACTGCGCCAGGATCACCAGGGAGTGGCTTACGGGGGCGCACCCGGGGCGGCCTTCGAGGTCTTTGGGAGATTCACCGAGGACCCCTTGGGACGGCCGACGACTACCGATGTTCTTTCCTTCAGCGGCAGCAACCAGTCATACAGTGTCGAGGCCAACGCCAAATGGGAGCCCACGGTCGGGGGCACGCTCACCGGCCTTTTTGAATACGCCGACGTAAAAATTAGAAGCGATAGCACACCCTTCCCGGGCTTGGTCCTGTCCAATGGCATAAACCTGCGCTCCCACCTTTATGAGCTGGCTTACTATCACCGCTTTAATCCCCGGTCGGCTTTTCTAGCCTATTTTTCCCATAACAAAATCCCCTTTCACTTCTTCACCCGCGATGTCTTGGGCGGATTGCTCTTTCCCGGCTCTTTTGATCAAGAGTTCGATAACATCCAGCTTCAACAGCACCTGGTCCTGCCTTTCCTGGGGGAGCACAGCCTCATCGCCGGCTTTGATTACTTTGCCGCCAATATCAGCCAACAGTTTCGTATTGACGTGGCAGGGGTGGGAACCGTTTACAGCGCTGATGACCGGCCGCCCTTTTGGTCCCGCAGCTTTTACCTCCAGGATTACTGGCGGGTGCGCCAGAACCTGGTGCTGGAGCTGGGCCTCTTCAAAACCTTCCAGAAGGACGCCGCGGGCTTTCCCGGAACCTTCTATCAATCAGTGTGGAGCCCCCGCTTCGGGGCCAATTTCCAGTTCGGGGTGGGAAACACCCAGCACGTCTTGCGCGCCGTGGCGGAGCGCCACTTGACCAGCCACTTGGCGGTCCAACCTATTCTACTGCCGTCTGAGGTGGCCGGCTTCCCCTGGGCCATTGACTCCCCTTCGGGGTCGGATGTGCGCCAGGCCGGGTTTGCCTGGGAAGCCCACTGGGACCCCAAGACCTTCTCCACCCTGCGCCTGAACGCCCTGCGGATCTCCACTCCTTTTTTTGCCAACCCTTGGCCCGGTATCCCAGGCGACCCGTTTTGGCAAACCTGGAAGCGCTATCAGGGCTCCCTGGTCCTGAACCGCATCCTCACCACCTCCCTGGGGCTGTCCCTGGGGGTGGCGGGCAAAAGAATCGTACCTGACCTTTCTTTCCAGTTTTCAGATAACCTCCAGGACTTTTGGGAACTCAACACCTTTTTCAGCCTTTCTTACCTGCACCACACTGGATGGCTGGCCCGGATAACCCCGCTACTGGTGACGCAGTTCGGTAAAATTATTGGACATGAAGCGTACAACCCCTTTGTTATCATGAATCTCACCCTGGGCCGGGAGTTCCCCGATAAGCGGGGCTTCGCCCTCTTTGAGGTCCAGAACCTGTTCAACCGCACCCCCTTTTACTCTTTGGAGCCCCGGCGCGATCCTGAATTCCCTTCGCAACGGCGGTTTATGTTCAGACTGGGTTTTTATTTCTAAAAAGGTTCGGCGGGCTTCCCACCGAAGCCCGTCAGGCTTACCCCAGGAAGCCATCCGGCCATACAGCCGGTTAGCGGGCATCACCATTCTCTTAAAAAGAAAGGATGACTATGAAACCAATGGGCAAGCTGAGCACTCTTCCGTTTTTTCTGGCGCTTATCGTTTTTTTTAATGGCGCCGCGGCGGCGGAACCGCTGCGTTATGCCGGACAATTTTTTGATTTTACCCACCACCGTTTAGCGTTCGTTGACATTATAGATAAAAATAACAGTAAGATCGGACCGCTGATCATCGATAAAAAGGGGGGGCCGCAAGATGCGCCCCGTTTTCAGCAATATGCCCTCACCGAAACCGGGGCCTTTATCCTGCGCCTGGTGCTGCAAGAGGTGGATCCTGAGCACATCAAGAGGATCTACATGTCGGAATACAACGTCAGCGAAGACAAAGCCAATACTCACATTAATAAACTTATCGATAACCTTACCGGCAAGGTGGGAGGCAACCCCGCCCCCAACACCCCAAAGCTGCTGAAAAATATTACTAAGAGGCCCAAAACGCCCGGTGAACCCGGGGTCCAACCTCCGAGCCATTTCGGGCGAGCCCTGCCCATCAGTCTCGATGTGGACCTGAATCAGATGGGGGGAGGCGGATATAAAATCCCCCCGCGGTGATCTCATAACGCGACGCTGGCCGCCATCGGTTTTATCTCGGGGAGTCATCCGGCCATGAGGCCGGCAGGAATAAACCGCCAATGGGCGGCAATCTCTAAAGGAGGGAGCACTTATGGATCAGTATCCCGGGCACTATTGCAAGTTCGCCGATGAACAAGGACAGGAAGTAAGCAACCGGGTGGTGTTTGTGGAGGTGAAAAACCCCGGCTCCGGCTTCAAAGCCGGCCCTCAAATTATCGATAAACGGCCCTCCCGAGACAAATATCGACGGATTCCTCTCAATGAATCCCAGGCCTTTATCCTCCGCCTGGCGCTGCAGGGGATACCCATGGATCACCTTACGGACCTATACCTGTCCGAATACGACATGGGGTCGATGAGTCGGGAGCAAGTCACCGCCAAGATTGAGGCGTTTATCGAGGCTCTGGTGAAAAAAAAGATTCTCCTGCGGGTTAAAAAGATCAAAAAAAACCACGTGGATTTTGACGTACCCGCAGACCCTTCCGTGCCGCTGGATTCTGAGCCTTTCAATGAACCCCTGGTGATTGATTTCGGAGTGGATCTGAATCAAACCGGCACCTTATATTACAAAATACCGCCCAGGTGATATGGAAATCCTTGCCCTTGAACCCACGAGCCTCTGTAACCGCTCTTGCCGGCACTGCCTGCGCAACCCCGCGGACCCCCCCGGCTCCTTGCCCCTGGAAGTTGCCGATTCCATCCTGGCGCAAGCGGAGACTCTGGGATTCAGGGCTGTTTGCCTCACCGGGGGCGAAGTGTCACTTTACCCCCACCTGGAAGACCTGTTGAGCCTCATCGCGGCCCGGGGCTTCAAGCTCACCCTGGTGACCAACGGCTTTAAGTTTGGGGAACGCCTTCTGCCCCTGCTCCTTAAGCCCCCGGTGAAGGAACGGGTGGCGTCCGTGTGTTTCAGCCTGGACGGCGCCGGGGCCGCCACCCACGATGGCTTAAGGGGGCCCAAGTCCTTCCGGGAAGTTTTCGAGGCTTTGCTGCTGTGTCGGGGACACAGAATCCCCACGTCCTTGAAGAGCGTGGTTACCGCGTTAACCCTAAACCAGGGCGAGCTCACCGAGCTCGCCCTGCTGGGGGCCAGGCTGGGAGCTAAGGAGCATGAATTTCTTTACCCGATTCTTAACCCCAAATTGATCCGGGAAGGGCTTCTACCCTCTCAGGATAAACTGAATGCCACTATGCGCTGGCTGGCCGCCGACCTGGTGGGAGCCCTCCGGGCCCGGGTCAATATGGAAGATGGCAGGGGTCCGGCGGCCCTTTCGGGGCCGGGGCCCGGCAGGACCGCCAAATATGAAATCACGGTAAACGGCTACTTACCTGAAGGGCCCAACGGCGAGTGCCGGGAACTGGTGGAGGCCCTGTATGTGGACTACCTGGGGAACCTGGTTTTTTGCTGCACCCTCTCCCATGTTAACATGGGCGACCGGGCCCCCACTCCCCCGGTCCGGGAACTGGTGGCCGATCTGAAAGAAGTGCCCTTAAAAGAGGGCATCGAACGGCGGCGGCGCCTAGCTGATGAGGTGATGAATGCCAGGCGGAATGACCCCGGCAATTCCAGGGGCTTGGCCGCCACCCCCTGCCTCTGGTGCCTGAGGTGGTTCGGCAAACTGGAGTGGCTCCGGGATTTCCCCCAATCCTCCTGGGCCGCGGACGTATTGGATGGGGGGTGACGGATCCCGATTTTCCCATGAACTAGAGGATCATATTCAAATTTGCCTTCTCTTATCAAATTCTTCACTAGAACCGGGGTGCGAGCCATACTGCTGACGGCGGCGGCCCTGGCCGTCATTGTTCCCTTGAGTTTGCTGCCCCTGGGTCAGGCCCTGGAAAGCCAGGCCCTGGACCTCTGCTACCGCCTGCGTCCACCCGCGCCCCCTCCCCCCGAGATTCTCGTCGTGGGCATTGACGAAGCTTCATTCCAGGAACTGCGCCGGCCCTGGCCCTGGCCCCGCCGACTCCATGCCCAACTGGTCCGGAAGCTGGCCCAGGCCGGGGCCTGCCTCATCGTCTTTGACGTTCTGTTCGCGGAACCCACCACCCCGGAAGACGACTGCGACCTGGCTGCGGCCATCCAACAGGCGGGCAACGTCATCGTGGCCCAGGCCATTGAAACCATTGAAGACCCCCGGTCTTCCCGGCAGATCCTGGTGGAGCCTTTGGAGATTTTTTCTAAACCGGCCTTTTCCACGGCCCTGTTTATGGTCACCCCGGACGCCGACGGCGTGGTGCGGCGTTTCCGGACCCGCCTGGGAGGTCTGGAAACCATGCCTTCCCAGGTGTTTCACAGCGTGCGCCCCCAGGGGGTGGTTCCGGAAGATTTCCCGGTTTTGATCCACTTCCTCGGTCCTCCCGGCAGCTTTGAAACCGTCTCCTACTATCAAATCCTGGACCCTGACAAGCCTTTCCCGGCAGAAAGGATCTACAACCGCATCGTTCTTATCGGCCGGGTGCTGGGCACCACCATTGATCCCCGGGTCAAGGCCGACGTCTTTTTCACCCCGTTTTTCGCCGGCACCCGGCAGGCCATGCCCGGCATTGAACTGCAAGGCCACATCCTGGCCACCCTGTTGGCGGGCAACTGGGGGGTGGAACTGCCCTGGACCGGCCAATTGGCCCTGTGCTTCTCCCTGATTTTGGCGTTGGGCTTCCTGGTGGTCCGGCTCAGGCCTTTATGGGGCCTGGCGGTCCTGGGAGGAATCCTGGGCGTGATCTTGGGGCTGTCCCTCTATCTGTTCCTGCGGAAAAATTTCTGGGTCCCCCCCGTGCTCCTCTGCCTGGGGCTGAGCCTGGTTTATGCGGGACATGTACTGGAATTTTTCTTGAAAGAAGTTCGGGAGAAGCGCTGGCTCCGCCAGGCTTTCGGGCGGTACGTGTCACCCGCGGTGGTGGAAGTAATTGCGGCCCGCCCCCAGCAACTGCGATTGGGGGGCGAGGAAACCGAGGTCACGGTGCTTTTTGCCGATATGGCCGGCTTCACCGCCCTGTCCGAGGAAATGGCGCCGGGGGACCTGATCGATTTGCTGGAGGAATACTTCGACACCCTGACCCAGGTCATCCTGGCCCGCAAGGGAACGGTGGACAAGTATATCGGCGATGCGGTCATGTGCTTCTGGGGCGCGCCCCTTCCCATCCGGGATCACGCCCGCCGGGCTTGCCGGGCGGCCCTGGAGATGCAGGAGGCTTTCCGGCATCTTAAAGAAAGCTGGAAAGGCCGGGGACTTCCCGCCATGAGCCTGCGCATCGGCATCCACACCGGCCGGGTGGTGGCCGGCAACGTGGGGTCCCGGGAGCGCTTCAATTACACGGTCATGGGGGATGCCGTGAACCTGGCCTTCCGGCTGGAGAAGGCCAATAAGACTTACGGCAGCGACATTCTCCTCAGCGAGGCCACCCGGCGCCTGGCGGGGGAGGGCTTCCTGCTTCGGGAACTGGACCATATCCTGGTCCGGGGGAAAACCAAACCGGCGATTATTTACGAATTGCGGGGTTACCTTTCCCCAGAGGGGCTGCCGGAGGAATTCCGGTTGTTTGCCCAGGGCCTGATGGACTACCGCCAGCGCCGCTGGGACCGGGCCGCCCAGAATTTTCAGCAGGTGCTGGAAGTGAATCCTGAGGACGGGGCCTCCCGCCTTTACTTGAGGCGCTGCCGGGCCTTGCTAAAGAATCCCCCGCAGGAGGACTGGCAGGGAATCCACCTCTTGCAGTAGGGCGGAAAGGGGAAGAGGGGAAGAGGGGAAAGGTTAAAACCGTTTTCGGTTTTCGGTTTTCGGTTAGGAAATCCTGGAATACCAATAAGTTACAAATTGTATTTGTTGCATTTGAAAGGGAATCAAGTATAATATCAAGTTGCGTTCAAACAGGTATTATTAGGTTGTCATTCTGAACGGAGCGCAGCGGAGTGAAGAATCTAGAGTCTTCGCTACGCTCAGAATGACAATTTTACTCGTTTGACCGCAACTTGGTATAAGAGGTTAAAAAACAATGGATTCCGCACGTTTTGGTTTTTACCCTTTATATAATCAAGCCGCTTGAGCCTCTTGCAAGATTCATTTGAGGCGGCAATTTTTTCAGTTGCTCAAAGAAATACCCGGTGGCACAGGCTTTCCAGCCTGTGTCGGCGCAGGCTGAAGCCTGCGGCTACATAATTGCCGGTAATTTTGCTAGAGGCTTCCCCTTTTCCCCTTTTATACCGTGTCCGCTTTCAGGTGCAACAAACTCAACCTGTAACTTATTGATAAATCTTATTTATTTTAACCGAAAACCGAAGACCGAAAACCGAAAACGGTAGAGCCTCTTGCAAAATTAGGTCGCCGCAGGCTTCAGCCTGCGCCGGCACAGGCTGGAAAGCCTGTGCTACTGAATCCGAGTTTCTG
>VGSO01000092.1 GCA_016874945.1 Deltaproteobacteria bacterium | reverse complement strand
AGCCTTACACTCCTTTATTGGCGGCTGCGACATGTTGGCTTATTTATCCATGATGGTCCCGCGACTCATAGAGTTGCGACGGGTATTGAAACCTACAGGCAGCATATTCTTGCACTGTGACCCCACCGCCAGCCATTACCTGAAGCTCCTCATGGACGGTACTTTTGGTGCGGGAAATTTCAAGAATGAAATTATCTGGCACTACCGAAAGTGGCCCTCGGGGAAGTATGCTTTTCAAAGAAATCATGATGTAATTTTATTTTATTCGAAATCCGATAGCCGGAAACGTACATTTCATCAGTTGTTTATGGACCGGACCCCATCAACTGTGAAGCGATTCGGGACTTCAAAAATAGTCTCCGGCTATGATGATATGGGAAGGCGCCTGCCTTCCAAAACCGAAGAAAAAGATTCAGAAGGAGTTCGCCAGGATGATGTTTGGGACATCGGCCGGGTTCCACCCATAAAGCAACTTTTCCCAACACAGAAACCCGAGCCGCTAATCGAAAGGATTATCTTAGCCGCCAGTAATGAAGGGGATACCGTTCTCGACCCTTTTTGCGGTTGCGGCACCACAATAGTTGCAGCGCAAAAATTAAACAGAAGATGGATCGGAATTGATATAACTCACCTATCTATAAGTCTCAGCAGAAATCGTCTCAGAGATGCTTTGGGGGGAGGTGTTGAATATAAAGTAATTGGGGAGCCGGTTTCTCTGCCTGATGCAGAAAAACTTGCCAGGGAAGATCCATATCAGTTCCAATTTTGGGCATTAGGTCTTGTAGGGGCTCGCCCGGTGGGTCAAAAGAAGGGGGCTGATAAAGGTATCGATGGTCGTCTCTATTTCCATGATGATACCAAGGGAATCAAAACAAAGCAGATAATTTTTTCGGTCAAAGCAGGACAAACTTCTGTAACTCATATCAGAGATTTAAGGGGTGTTATAGAGCGTGAGCAGGCAGAGCTAGGCGTCCTCATAACTTTACGCCCCCCCACCAAGCCTATGAGGGTTGAGGCAAAAGAGGCAGGTGCTTATGAATCCCCTTGGGGAACGAGCCATCCACGGATACAGATTATTACGATTAATGAGCTTTTAGCGAATAAAAGTATAGATTCTCCACCTGCCAAGGTAAACGTTACCTTTAAGAAAGCTCATAAGGTCATGGAAAACGGGACCAATAATCAAGAATGGCTCTTAGAATAAAGATATATCTTTAAGGTTTTTATAAAGGGGTCTAATTGTCACGCCGGAAAAAACTGTGGCGGACTTATCCGGACAGGCCGGAGTTAACCCGGGAGTTGAGCGTCCGGCACGGGGTGCCGCCCCTGGTGGCCCGGGTGCTGCTCAACCGCGGCCTCACCGACCCGGAAGACGTGCTGGCCTATCTGGACCCCACCCTGGACCGGCTGCACCCGCCCTTTGGCCTCCCGGACCTGGAGCCGGCTGCGGCCCGGCTGGGCCAGGCGGTGCGCCGGGGGGAGCCGGTGGCCGTCTATGGAGATTATGACGCCGACGGCCTCACCGCCACCTGCCTGCTCCGCCAGTTTTTCCGGGAACTGGGGCTGGAATGCCTCACCTACATCCCCGACCGCCTCACCGAAGGCTACGGCCTGAGGATTCCTGCCCTGAAGCAACTGGCCGCCCAGGTCCGGCTGCTGGTCACGGTGGATTGCGGCGTCAGCGACGCCGAAGAAATAGCCTGGGCCAAGGCCCACGGCCTGGAGGTCATCGTCACCGACCACCACGAAATTCCCCCGGAATTGCCCCCGGCTTTGGCGGTGGTCAACCCCAAGCGCGCCGGCCAAGAATACCCTTTCGACGACCTGGCGGGAGTGGGGGTGGCCCTTCTCCTGGCCCTGGGAGTGCGGGCCGAACTCCGGGTGGAAGGCTTCTTTGAGCGTCATCCGGAGCCTAACCTCAAGTCCTGCCTGGACCTGGTGGCCTTGGGGACCGCGGCGGACGTGGTCCCGGTGGTGGGGGAAAACCGCATCCTGGTGCGCCAGGGCCTCAAGGTTCTGGAAAAGACCCGGCGCCCCGGACTGCTGGCCCTGAAAGAAGTCGTGAGTTTGGAAGGAAAACCCGTTTCTTACAAAGACCTGGTCTTTCGGCTGGCCCCCCGCCTCAACGCCGCGGGACGGATGGGACAGGCCCGCACCGCCCTGGAGTTGCTGCTCAACGACGATCTGGCCCAGGCCCGGATTCAGGCCCGGTATCTCCACGAATTAAACCGGGAGCGCCAGGCCCTGGAGGAAGGGGTGCTGCGCCAGGCCGCGGCTCTCGTCCGCCGCTCCGGCCTGGATAAACGGCCGGTCATGGTGCTGGCCAAAGAAGGCTGGCACCCGGGAGTCCTGGGGATTGTCGCGGCCCGCCTGGCCGAGGAGTATCACCGCCCCGTGGCCCTAATAAGCCTGGTTGACAGCCAGGGCAAGGGGTCGGCCCGTTCCGTGGAAGGTTTTCATTTGTTTCAAGGACTCAATGCCTGCCGGGTTTTGCTGCTCAAATACGGCGGCCACCAGGCAGCCGCAGGTTTCACGGTGGCCGCGGATAAGGTGGCGGCCCTCCAGGAGGGCCTGGAAGAAGCCTTTTATCAGCAACTGGGGGCAGAACCGCCCCGGCCCGTGCTCCGGGTGGACGCCCAGGTGGAACTGGCCCAACTGGACCAGGCATTTTTTAACCACCTGGAAAAGCTGCGACCCTTTGGCCCGGGGAACCCCGAGCCGGTCTTCGCCTGCCTGGGGGTGGAGTGCTTGAGCTCCCGAGTGGTGGGGGAAAGACATCTCCGGGTGCAACTGGCCCAGGGGGGCTGCGTCCGGGAAATCATTGCCTTTGACCAGGCGGTCCAAGGCCTGCCCCCGGGGCCCCTGGAAGTGGCGGTGAGCACCCGGCTTTCCTACTACAATGGCCAGAACTACCCGGAAATCCGCCTGCTGGATTGGAACCGGGTATCAGTAAGCAGTGAGCAGTGAGCAGTAAGCAGTATGGGGTTAATTACTGGTTACTGGTTACTGGTTACTGGTTACTGGTTACTGATTACTTCCCTTCCAACTCCTCCAGCAGCTTGCGGGCTTTCCCTCGGTCCTCCTCCAGGCCGCCGGGGTGGATGGGGTGGAGGGGGGCTTTTGGGACCGCGTCCAGCTCTTGGCGGGCCTGATCGTATTTGCCCAGGCGGATTAGGGTCTCGGCCAGGTAGAGGTGGTTGGTGCTCGCCTGGGGAGCCAGTTGCACCGCTTTGGAGAGGTGGTTAAGGGATTTATTCATATCGCCCACGGAAAACGGCCAGGCCGGGGCTTCAAAATAGATGCGGCCCAGGACCCGGTGGGGACCGGCGCAGTCGTAACTTTCATCCAGGGTCCGGGCCTTATCGAGCTTTTCGATAATCTGGGGGAGCAGTTGGAGCCCCACCCGGGCGCCGCTGACTTCTGCTTGGCCGCACAAATGGAGAGCCTGCCAGTAATACCCCTGGACACCTTGAGGCTGGGCCTGGAGGAGCCGGTCCGCGTAAGCCCGCCCTTTCTCATAAAACTGCCGCCGCGGTTCATTTTTCTCGGTCAAGTCCCCCAGGATGAAGCAGACCCGGGTCAGCCTTTCCAGCAAATAGGCCGGATTAGCCACGCCGGGCATCAGACTTTCATAAAGTTCCAGGGCCTTCCGGGCCTCCGGGAAGTCAAAGTTTGGACTTTTCAGCACGGCTTCAGCCTGGGCCAATTTATCCGCCTCCGCGGCCAGGGAAGGGGGTCCTGCCACCAGGGCCAGGGTGAAGCTGAACATAATCAAGGTAAAATAGCTGTGTTTCATACGAAAAAGATAAACAAAATATTCTCGGCTGCAACACAATTTTTTGATTTGGTTTTTAGGAGTAAAAACGGCAAAATTGCTCAAATCGCCATTTGCTCCAAAATTCACAATACCCCTTCCTTTCCCCTTGCCCGGCGGTGATTTATGTGATAGAGGTGGTAAAATCCCTGTGCCAGGGGAGAGGAGGACGCATGGCTGGGGTAAATAAGGTTTTTTTGATCGGGAGGCTGGGGGCCGATCCGGAGATGCGATACACAGCCGACGGCACCGCGGTGTGCAAGTTTTCTCTGGCCACTAGCCGGAAATATACCGGCAAAGATGGACAGAAGGTTGAAAAGACCGAGTGGCACCGGATTGTGGTCTGGCGCAAACTGGCGGAGATCTGCGGCCAATACCTCGCCAAAGGCAAACAGGTGATGATCGAGGGGCGGATCGAGTATGGGTCCTATGAAAAGGACGGGGTGAAGCACTACACCACCGATATCGTCGCCGAAAACATGCAGATGCTGGGAGGCCCCGGCGACCGGGTGCAGGAGCCGGAACCGCCTTTTGCGCCGCCGGAAGGGGGAGTCCCGGAGGACGACATCCCCTTTTAACGGAGCCATGACCAGCAGGCGGAATCTTAAGGAGCAAATTACGGCTCTGTTGCAAGCCAGGGACTTCGCGGGCCTGGTGGCCCTGGCCGGCCTGGACTCCAGGGTGGCCCCGGCGCTCCTCCAGTTTCTTTATAATCCCCGGGAGCTGCTGCAGTGGCGGGCCATCGAAGGTCTGGGGCATGTGGCGGAGGCTTACCCCCGCCAGGTGCAAAAACTCATCGGCCGCCTCTTGTGGCTGCTGAATGAGGATTCGGGCAGCTTCGGCTGGGGCGCGGCCGCGGCCCTGGGGGAGATCGGCCGGCGCCGGATTGAGCTGATGGCGGAGATCATCCCCATGTTCTGCGGCTTCCTGGACGAAGAGTTCTCCCGGGAGTCCATGCTGTGGGGCGTGGGACGCCTGGCTGAGGTTCATCCGGACCGGCTGGATGAGGTGGTTCCCCGGGTGGCGGACCTGCTGGCCCAAGATGATCCCCAGGTACGGGGGCTGGCCGCTCGGTGCCTGGGGAAGGCGAAATATCGGCCGGCCGTCCCGGCCCTCCGGGACCTTCTGAAGGATGAGCGCCCGGTGGGGTTCTATAATGACGGCGAGTTTCGCCACTCGAGCGTGGCTCAGATGGCCCGGGAAGCCTTGGTCTCACTGGAAGGACCTGGGTAGTATCTCAAGCATAACTTGGAAGGAATCACGCCTCTTTTAGGGGGGTGTTAGCATTAAACCTGAAGCGAAAGGAAAAAAGAAATATGCTGTTATTCATTTTAGGTCTTGCGGTGGGCATCTTTGTGGGCTACAAATACCCCCGCCAGGTGGAGCAGGGGATGGAGAGCACCAAGAAAGTGTTCAACGACCTGAAAGACAAGATTACCAAGAAACCGACCAATCCCTGAGACGTCGCTGCTGGGTGTTGGCCGTGGACGTCAGATCTCCGGCTTCCACGGCCAGCTTTTTTTTGGTTTTCGGTTTTCGGTCTTCGGTTTTCGGTTTTAAAACTCGAAACTTGAAACTCGAAACTATTTAAGCGCAATCACCGCCCCCTGGCGGCCGGTGATTTTATCCCGCCGGTAGGAAAAAAATATGTGGGGATGGCAGCGGGTGCAGAGGCCGGCCACCTCGATGTGGGACGGCGGCACCCCCGCGCCCTCCAGTTGCTTCCGGCTGAGCCGCCACAGGTCGAAGTACGCAGGCCGCGCCTGGTAGGTCCAGAGTCCGGGGGGGAACTCCTCGCGAAAGTGGCGGAATTCGGCGCAGCACGGACCCAGGCCGGGGCCGATGACCGCATAAAGGTCCTCGGCGCGGCAGCGGCAGCGCTCCCGGAGAGCCTGCACCGCTTCCCCCAGGACGTTCTGCACATTGCCCCGCCAGCCGCAATGGACGTTGGCCGCCACCCGGCGCCGGGGGTCGTAAAGCATCACCGCCTGGCAGTCCGCCTGCTTGATGAGCAGCCCCACCCGTGGCTGGCGGGTGATGAGAATGTCCACTTCCGGGACCTCCAGGCCCGGGTTGGCCGGTAGGTGGGGAATTACCGCCTCCCGCCGGCCGTGGACCTGGAGAGCGCCGGCCAGAGTCTCCAATCCCAGGGCCTCCTGCACCCGTCGCCGGTTGGCGGCCACCTGCTCGGGGAGGTCTCCCACGGTGAAGCTAAGGTTCAGGCTCTCATAAGGCCCCCGGCTCCCTCCGCCCAGGCGGGTGAAGAACCCGTGGGCCACCTCCGGGAATAGGGCCAGCAGGGAACTACGGTAGCAGGGGAGACCGTTGATTTCGGTAAGATGCATAAATGACAGTTCTTAGTTTTCGGCTTTCGGTGGTTATTAGCGATCATGGACGGCATATCTCTGATCTTGACCATGAAGTCTATACTGATTTCCAGACCAAAAGCTATAATCAACTTAGCCTTGGGTTTTTTTGCCTCAAATGGGGAACTGGGGGTTGATGATGGATAAACCCTTGTTAATCGTACAGCACATGGATTGGGAAGGTCCAGGGCAACACCTCCTGGCTGCCCTGGCGGAGGCCCGGATGGGTTACCGGGTCTGGGAAGCCTGGCAGGGACCGGCCCCGGGTCCGGCAGACTTTGGGGGCATGATGGTCTTGGGCGGCTCCCCCAACGTGGACGAAGAAGAGAAGTTCCCCTATCTTAAACCCCTGAAGGCCCTCATCCGGGAGGTCATTGACTTGGGACGGCCCTACCTGGGGTTCTGCCTGGGGCACCAGCTGCTGGGCCATGTTTTGGGCTGCCGGGTGGGGCCGCTGCCCCGGAAGTCCGTGGGCTTCATCACCGGAGAGCTGACCCCGGCGGGCCGGGCCCACCCGGCCTATTGGGGTCTGCCGCCCCGGCTCCCCCTGTTTAAATGGCATGGCCAGGGGGTGCTGCCGCCGCTGCCGCCGGAAGTGGTCATTCTGGCCCGCTCGGAGGCGGCCCCGGTGGAAGCCCTGGGACTGGCCCACAACCCCCGGGTGGTGGGCCTCCAATACGACAACCACGCGGCCGCGGCGGACACGGCCCAATGGCTGGCCGCGGACGCCGCCTGGGCCTTGAGCGGCACCGGCGCGGAGCCCCAGGTCCTCATGGCCGCAGCCATAGCCCAAGAGAAGGTCATTGGCCGGGAATTCCGCCGGTTCATGGCCAATTATCTCGCCTTGCTTTAAGAGAATCACTCCTCGAATTGAATCTGGCATCAAGCTTGAAACTGCCAACAGGAAAAACCAGAAAGTTGATGCCATGAAACGGAATAAGCGCACCACCCTCGGGGCCAAGATATCTTTGGCCCCCCTCACGGAAAAGATTTTGGCTCGCATGGGGCCGGAAGGGGCGGTTATTCACCAGCGGCTGCTCCACTATTTTCAGCAGCAGGCAAACCCGGAGACCCCAAACCGGGAAAGGGAAAGATAGGGAAAAACGGGCGGGGGATCTGGGTTTAAACCTAAGCCCAGGGCATGACATGATAAAAGTATAGACTTACGCCTTTCCGAAGGGGACGGCAAATTTCTTTTTATTGACTGAGTACTTTAGGGTGATTATAGTGGTAAAGAGTTTCAAAGCTCAATATCACCCTCAACAATCCTGGCTTTTTTACCCTGTAACCGAAAACTAAAAACAATATCAGAGGTGTTCATGGCCTGTTGGGTGCGGATGTTGGCGGTCTTGGGGTTGCTGCTGGCCGCGGGCTGCCAGGATATGCTCTACCCCAGATTCGATAAAAAGATGTGGACTACTTACATTGACCTCAACGAGGTAAGTTTGGGGATGAGCCGGAGCCAGGTGGAGGGCGCCATGGGTCCTCCAGGTATTAAAGAGGAAGGGGATTACCGCACCGGCCGGTACACCTTTTACTTTTACCTCACCCATGATATGGACCAGGAGGGCAGCGGCACGGTGCGGGGGGGATATACTCCCCTGGTTTTTAAGGACAACCGCCTGGTGGGCCTCGGCAAACGGGCCTATTACCAGGCTACGGATCAGACCATTTATACTGATGATTACCCCAACCTTCCCTGGCGGGCGATTAAATGATAGTTTCCGGTTTTCGGTTTTCGGTTTTCGGTTTTCGGTTAAAAAACTAGAGAAGCAATAAGAAAGGGCCTCGATGCGGAAAAGTGCCGAGGCCCTTTTTGCTTTTTAACTGAAAACTGAAAACTCCTTTACCGTTGCCCCACAAGCTGCCCGCAGGCTGCCTCAATGTCCCGTCCCCGGCTTTCCCGGAGGAGAACCGTGTAGTTGGCCTGCCGGAGAATCTCCTGGAACTCCAGGACCCGGTCCGCCGGGGAGGGCTCAAAGGGGAGATCTCCATAAGAATTGAACGGAATTAGGTTGATCTTAGCCCGGAAACCTTGCAGCAGCCGGGCCAGACGCCGGGCCTGGTCCGGCCGGTCATTGACGTCTTTCAGTAAGACGTAGGCGAAGGTGATGCGGCGGTGCCGGGGCAGGGGAAAATCCCGGCAGGCCTTAAGCAGGGTCTCCAGGGGATAGCGCCGGTTAATGGGCATAATCCGGCTGCGAGTCTCATCATCCGGGGCGTTCAGGGACACGGTGAGATTGGCCCGGGCCTCCTGCCCCAGCCGGGGAATGAGGGGAGCCACCCCCACGGTGGAGACGGTGAGGCGCCGGGGAGAAAAGTTGAGCCCCCAGTCCGCGGCGATAATGGTCAAGGCCTTAACTAAAGCCGCAAAGTTGGCCAGGGGTTCCCCCATGCCCATGAAGACCAGATTGGTTAGGGGCCGGTCCCCGGGAGCCACGCGACGCACCGCAAGAATCTGGTTGACCATCTCCCCCGCCGTCAGGTTGCGCACCAGCCCCCGCCGGGCCGTGGCGCAGAAGCGGCACCCCATGGCACAGCCCACCTGGGTGGACAGGCACAGGGTGTAGTGTCCCTCCTCCGGAATGAGGACCGACTCGACGCACTGTCCGTCTTCCAGGGCCAAGAGGACCTTGAGGCTGCCGTCCTGGGAGGCCTGCTCCTGCTCAATCCTGAGCTCGCTGAGGCGGGCCCGGCGGGCCAGTTCCTGGCGGAACGTCCGGGAGACATCCGTCATGGCCTCGAAGTCTTCCACCCCTTTATAGACCCATTTGAGCACCTGCCGGGCCCGGTAGGACGGCTGGCCCCAGGCGGCCATGAGCTGCTCCAGTTCACTCAAGGTCAGTCCTTTTAAATCCGGAGGAGTTGTCATGGAAGGGGCGAGATTAGTTCTCAATTTTCAGTCTTATTTTTTAAATTTTAGCAATAGCTGTAATACCTGGTTGCGGTCAACCGAGGAAAATTGTCATTCTGCGCGTAACGAATCTTTATTTTTCACTCCGCTTCGCTCCGTTCATACTTGAATCCCTTATCAAATGCAACAAATACAATTTGTAACTTATACCGTGTCCGCTTTCAGGTGCAACAAACTAAACCTGTAACTTATTGGTAAATCTTATTTATTTTAACCGAAAACCGAAGACCGAAAACCGAAAACGGTATTATACCAATTTCTAATTGACATTTAACAAACATCGGCTTACTCTCCAAGGGAAAATATATGGAGGGTATGAGCATGGCCCGTCCGAAAAAGGTGGTGAATGTTGCATTGGCCCAGGAAGCCGAGCAGG
>VGSO01000091.1 GCA_016874945.1 Deltaproteobacteria bacterium | reverse complement strand
TGGTAGCATAGGCGGTATTTTAAATCATGTTTATATGTCGTTGTAGGGTTATTCACTTATTGATATAAGGCTAAGATGTTGAATTATTAAAAGGTTTGATAAGTTTTTAGTCATAGCAGTGATCTACCGCTTGAACCGGCACTCCCAGTAGGTTGGTCTTTAAGGGAGAGAAGGGGGGGACGGCAGCAATCTTTTACCATTCCTCCCCTTCCCCTGTCATGACACTATATTTATCCGGCTAATCCGGGTTAACATCTAGCTTTTCCTTACTGCGCGCATACTGAGGATACCAATGGTTGAGCCCTATGCCTAACCCGATCAAGCCCAAGGACACTGCTTGATAGCCCATCCCTCCTGCCCACCAGCCATAGGTTTTCGCCGCACTCATGCCCGTGGTTATGAGAAATACCACCCCCCAGATCATTGCGAGGTTCCGGCAGGTCCGGTAAAAGACCGGGGTTTTCTGCCGCTCCGGAGGCACTATCTCCCGGGCATATTGCAGGACAAAAGGTTTGCCCATGAAGATGGACAGCCAGGCAATGGCCGCCAGGGTCCCGTGGGACAGGATATCCAGGTTCTGGATCACCCACAGGTTGCTAAGAAGCACCACTAAGACCAGGTTGACGCTGAAAAAGAGCAGCGAGCCCCAGGTCAGAATAAATCCTTTGGCCAACTGTTTGTAGCCCGTGACCGGCACCAGGGCCAGGGCGACGATGATGGCGGCGTTCAACCGCCACAGGGACGGCCCGGAAATGACCCCAAAAACGATCCAAGGCAAGAAGCCCAGCAGGATGCTGAATATCTCTTTCATTTTTAATGAGGATAAAATGAGCTTAAGGTCTAAATTGTTTAAGGAGAGTGGCGGGGAGAGCATCGACTCCCCATCACAAAGCCGCCACTCATCCGGCCTGTCCTGGCGGCTTGCCGGTCAATCCGAACTTGGCCATGGTTTCGCTCCAGTACCGGTTGGCTTCCTCCCTGAAGGCCTCCGGCCCGCCTGGAAAAAGGTCTTGTCGCAATCCCGTCTGCACCTCCGGCGCAATCCGTCCCTGGCGGATGAGCTGCTCGCCAGCCTGACGCACCAGATTATAATACCAGGCGAACGTCTCCTGGTATTGTTCATCGCTCAAGCTATCACCCGCGGGCCGCATAATTTCCCCCAGGTAACGCCAGCCCAGCTTTTGGGCGAAAAACTGGAAATATTGCACCAGTAGGGGAAAATGGTTGAATTCCGGAAAGCCGCAGGCTTCAGCCTGCGCCACCCAATTTACGGAACTTTTCAGGTCAGTAAGTGGCGCCTCTGATCCAACCTGGCCAACCAATCCCTTGGTTAAATTAGAGGCGTTTCTTACCACGCCCGGAGGTGGTATGTGCATATCGCCTCAGCCTTTTCCCTGGCGCACCATTGCCGGGCGGTAACCTGTTCTCCAGGGAAAATGCTTTCATGTTGCGATCTTCGGCCCCCGGGTGTCTTCCAGGGCGGGCAGCAAGGCCTGGGTATCACTCTCATAGGCCGGCGCCCCCGCCTTCAGGCGGTGGTAATTGACTTTCTTCTTTAGGTTTTCTTTTTTATATTCCTAATTTTCATTTCTAGAGACTCATACACTGTATTTTACGGTTGTACTTTTCGGGAAAGATCCGGTAGTAGAACTTGCCTCGCTCTGCTTTGCTCCATAAATCATGCTTGGTCAATTCCATCAACAGTTCTCTTTTCTCCTCCGGGCTAAAGCCGAAGGCCAGAATGACCTTTTGCGGAACATAATAATCCTTCAGCTCCCGAGAAAAATTGTCTTTCTGCCACTGAAATATATTGTATCGAAATTCGTCGAAGATATCCTGCTCTATTTCTTCTGGAGTTATACGAAACAAGCGCAGATATTTCATACAGCGAATTAGATCTTCCAGCTCATTGCCGCATTCTATGCCTGATTTATCAAGAAATTCGCGGGTGCAGGCATGGGCGTAATCGACCACATCCTTATAATAGTCTGTTAAATTCCCGACAGCCATGTGGATCACATTGAAGCCGATTTCCTGGTCATTTATCTTTTGGATGTTTTCGGGTTTCTCTAAGAAATTACGCACCTCCTCTTCTGTATCAAATAACTCTTCGCGAGTCCTACGATCAAATTCATCGAAATATTCTTTTACCCTTGGGCTGGCTTTGTGCCGGTTATCATGCAGGTATAGTATCCAGTCAAAAATAGATATGCCTTTGCTTCTGAGATAGCGGCGCAACAAGAGGAAATTGCGCTTGAAATAAAAAATTGTGCAAAAGAAATAGATGGAACGCGCCAGGTAGTATTCTTCTTCCGAGAAGGTTGCAGTACCGACGCATACTTGCTCTACTTCGCAGGAGTTGAATGCAGAAAATTGCCCGAAAGCAGATTCGGAAAAACGGTATTTTATCACCATGCCATGTTCATTTTGGAAGCTTTTGTTTTCGAAAATTATCCCCCAAAAAATTATCATAGTGTAAACTGTGCCTTCGCTGGCCCGGTATTCATCTATTATTTTGCGCATAGCCTGAAGGTAACCGCCAAAGGTCTCCCGAGGCATCGGGATGATCAGTGCGATGTCGGAAGGGTGCTCGTATTTGTCTTCGGCCAAATGTTCCTTAAAAACTTTTATTTCATAATCTGTCGGCGGGGTGCGCTTGATGATCTTTAGCGTCTCTTCGTTCATCGACTGGAAAATCAGGCCGAGGCGGATCATTCCATCGGAACCAACCGCGGCGTCGACAAATTTCCGTGAAGGTTTTTTAGGCGAAGTGGAATACAGTTGGATCGGCCAGCCGGTATTCTGGCGTAATTTAGTGACATAGTTCAAGATAGCGATATCTCGTTCAAGAATACCGAAATTATCGTCCGTAATAGAAAGATAGGAATGTTTATTCCCGGATGCGTGGATATAATTAATCTCTGCAATAACCCGCTCAACAGAAAACGCATATATTCTGTTATAATACCGTTGTGCTGCGTAGCAAAACTGGCATGAATAGGGACAACCGCGTGTTGTCTGAAGCAACGGTATTCCCAAGATGAATTCATCCAGTACGCCACTTAGAATCGGAGACGGGATATCTTTTTCAATATCCATGATCCGTTCATGTGCGGGTCGCATGACCGGACCGTCTACATCGTCTGACCAATAATCAATACCGGGAATTTCAACCTCTTCTTTGCGTACAGCTCCGTCGCATTCGATAGCATATAAAAGGAATTTCCGGAAGGCCTCCTCCCCTTCACCGTGCAGGTAGAAATCTAGATAATTCTTTTTCGGCCGCCAAAAAACAGGGCAGTTCTCTTTATTCAATGGATAATGGGGCCCCCCTTGAATGGTCAAAAGTTCCGGATAGAGGCTTCTGGCATACTGCAATATGGAGTCGGACTGTACAGAATTCCATGCATAATGGGATAGTGCAAGCAGATGAGGCCGGCGCTTACGTAATGCCTCTAAGAGCGGCTCCACGTGTATGAATAGTCGAATATCGACAGTTGGACCGATGTAATGCTCAGCATAAGCCTTAAGATATCCAATATTTAAAGGGAACCCCGTGGTCTCCGACCCGGGGGTCTGGTAGCTTGGATGTGCAAGATAAACTAAAAAACGGGACGACCGCGCATGGGTTTTCATCTTACCGTTTCCAGATGGTGATTAACTAAGAATATGCGGCAACCTGGCCACCGCAATCAAAAACGGTTTGGGGGAGCCCAATCCAGGAGTCTAACCCCGACAAATTTCCTCTTTTGTAGCCGAATTGTCTGACGACCGCGATGATAGCATGATTTTCCTTGTATTTGTCAACCAACCCGCCGGACATAGTAATTTTTGCAGAAATTCTGGCATACCTGCCCCTCAGAACCCAGATACTTTACACAACTGTGGAGCTCAAAGACCCCAGGCCAGTACTGATCGGTAGTGGTGACCAGGGGAAACGCGAAACCACGTACATATCACTCCCGGGCATGGAATGGGCCAGTTGGCCAAAAATTGGGGTGAAAAAAGGAATACGTGGATAGCAGATCACTTGCCTCTATCAGCCCTTTTCAAAAAGTTTCAATTGAATCTAATTATCCAACGAGTCAACGAGATGATGGTGCAAGATTCGCTCCCAAGATTGGGCCCTGGGGACCGAGGAAATCCCTTAATACCAAGATGCAATCAAAAAGGTATTATTGTAGGGGCGCAATTTATTGCGCCCTAAGGCGGGCGTGATAAATCACCCCCCTACAACTGTTGCCTTTCGATTGCGACTTGGTATTAATTGTCAATTGAATGCAACTTAGTATAAGGCGGGCCGCCCCAAGGTGGCGTTTCTATTTGGGTGGGCGAGCCTGCGCTGCTTCGAAAAGTTCAAAGTTCAAAGTTGAAAGGATGTGGCGCGGCCACCTTGAAACATAACAGCCTGAAGGCCTTTGTGGAGGCCCGGTGCATCCCCCCACAGGACTTATACCTGAATTGCCGGGACGGCATACGTCCCGCGGAAACCTGAGGAACTCACCGGAATCCGGATAAATTGTTTTATGGTATTACCGCTACATCTTCTCGGCAACGGGCAACCCGGGCCTTCCTGGATCAGGGGGGGGTCATTCCCGCTCCGGCGTTTATCCCGAACTTGGCTGCTGAAGGAAAAACATTGATATTGCCGGCCCCATTGTTATAAGCGGTATTTCGGTCGATCAAATAGGTCCCCGTCGCGTTAAGCTCAAATCCGAAGCCGGTATTTTCCGCCACGACATTGCCCACCAGGCTGTGACCTGATCCGGTGCACGCCATGCCACGAAAGTTTTTGCTGGAAACATTGCCGGTGACCATATGGCCATTCCCGGTCAAACCGATGCCGCTATTTCCATTCTCCGTAATGCTGCAATTTTGGATAAGGTGAAAGCGCCCATCCAACAAGGCGATACCTCTAAGACCGTTTAGTTCCAGCCTGAGATTGATGAAACGGTAGCTGTACCCACCGGATGAATCAAAGATGCCGTCGGCATTAAACCCGCGCACGGTGCCGTTCCTGACCTCGACGTTTCTACGCCCGTGAATAGAGATGCCTAGAGAGTCTAACCCGCCGGCACTGTCGAGTCTGAAACCCATCAGGTCAATGGTGACGTCATCGGCATTGACGGTGATGGCGGTGGCAGTGCCGTTGTAGGTCAGGTTTCCTCCCAGGTAATAGAAGCCCGGCGCGGCGATGGTGTAAGGCAGGCTGGTGATTTTGACGCCCACCCCGCCGCCGCCGACGATCACGTAAAATTCCCCATCAGCCCTGGCCGGATTGCTGACCAGGAAAACGGCCAAGAACAACACCCAGCAAAAGATTTGCCTTTTCATGGCGAAACCCTCCTTCTGGCCCCGAGATGGTCATTAATCGGGGTGATCTGAGATTATGCGGCAGGCTTTGCCACCGCGGTGGATATTGCCTCCTGTAAGGGATAATAGCACAAATATCAATGAACAGGTAATTTTCCCAAAACTTTCCATACCCCCAAAAATCGGAAACTTCACTGCTGTGGAGCTTAAGGATCCGAGGCCAGCCCCGTCCGGGTGTGGGGGACCAGGGGAAAAGCTGAGCCGACATGCACATACCACCTCGGGCGTGGTATGGTGGGCAGCATTAAAAATAGACGCTCATTTGCCACTGTCTGTTACGAAAAGTTCAAAGTTCAAGGTTCAAAGTTAATGCAGGGTGCGACCGCGCACCAGTAAGTAAGTTACTGACTTTTCATTGTTTTGAGAGAGCCGAAGGCTCATGCGCGACTGATTAGGGTAGTCCTTCCCAGGAGGCCGTTTCGGTGCCTGACCGCATTGTCAGTTGAGGCCGGGGCGGGTTTGAATTATAATGAAAATGCACTGTTCGGAGCCGAAAAGAAAATTCACCCCCACCCCAACCCTCCCCCCTCAAGGGCGAGGGGGGCCAAAGTCCCAGGGATTTCGGCGCTGCCGAGGCAACCCCCCCTCAAGGGGGAGGAGGTTTATGGGGGGAGTGGCGGGGAGGGATTTAATACCAAGTTGCCGCCCAACAGGTAGGGGCGGGGTCACCCCGCCCGAAGGAACGCCGCAGCGCCCATCACAGGCGGGGAAACCCCGCCCCTGTGAACTTCCATGTTTGACGGCAACTTGGTATAAGGAAGGAATTGCTTTAATGCTCCGAGTAATTAATCTTCCACTAGAAAAATAAAGGAAACCTCAGTGGCCGTGTTACAGCGCCTGAAGCAGTGGTGGTTCCGCCGGCGAGGGCCGGAGGCTTCCGGCGCGTCCATGGCCCCGTCCCCGGCGCTCCTGGAGCGCTACTTCCAGTATAAGCGGCTCCTGGCGGCCAATAGCGCCATCCTGACCCTGGTCACCGATCTCCAGGTCAAGATGAACGAAGGCTTTCTCTTTGACATGCACTACGTGCGCCAAGCCTGCCAGCGCCTGGACCAAGAAGTGGAAGCCCTGGTCACGGCCCTCATCACCATGTCCGGAGGCCGCTTCCAAGGCCTGGAGGAGCCCCGGCGGCGGGTGGCGGACCTCATCGCCGCCGACCTGGCCGGTCCCCGGATGCACCCCGCGCCCCTGGCGCTTCCCCTGGCGGAAGTGCAAGAAGGCATGTTTTTCGGGGGCAAGGCGGAAAAAATCGCCGAGCTTACCCGCCTGGGACTGCCGGCGCCGCCTGGTTTTGCGGTGAGCGCCTACGCCCAGAAGCTATTTTTCCAGCAGACCGGCCTGGAAGATTACGTCCGCCGGCAAATCAGCCACTCCCATATCCGGGACCTGGAGAGCATGCGGGAGGCGGGGGAGGCCATCCGGGAAAAAATCGTATCGCAGCCCCTTCCCGAAGAACTGTCCCAGGCCCTGGCGCGGCAAATGGCGGAATTGGGCGCGGACCGGGTGGCGGTGCGCAGTTCGGCCCTGCAGGAAGACAGCCAGTTCAGCTTTGCCGGCCAGTTTGAAAGCTTTCTCAACGTGCCCCGGGATGAAGTGGAGACGAAGTATAAGGAGGTGGTGGCCTCCCAGTTCACCCCCCGGGCCTTGTACTACTGCCACACCAGCGGGTTTTCTTACGAAGAGCTGGCCATGGGGGTGGCAATTATGGAGATGGTTCCGGCCTATACGGCGGGAGTGCTGTATACCGCGGATCCCAGGATGGGTTGCGCGGCCGTCATTATCAACGCGGTGTGCGGCCTGGGGTCTCTGGCGGTGGGGGGCGCGGTGGAACCGGACATTTACCGGGTGGAAGACGGCGAAGTCGCCGCCCAGAACGTGGGAGACAAGGTCCGCATGCACCTGCCCGCCCCGGAAGGGGGCATCCTGGAGCAACCAATCCCTCCGGAGCGCCAGGGGGCCTGCCTGGCCCGGGACCAAGTCCTGGAGTTGACGGGCCTGGGTCATGCGGTGGAGCAACACTTTGGCATGCCCCAGGACATTGAGTGGGCCATGACCGAGACGGGCCGGTTTTTTCTCCTCCAGGCCCGGCCTCTCAGGGTGACCCGGCAACTCAAGACCGATTATTTGCCTCCCCGCCTGAAAAAAGAACGATTGCTGCTGGAAAACGGCGTCATCGCCTCCCGGGGCGCGGCGGCCGGTCCCGTCTTCATCCTGGCGGACAACAACCTGGACCAGGCGCCCCCAGGGGCGGTGCTGGTGACCCAGCGGGCCTTGCCGGAATACGGGGTGGCCGTGGGCCGGGTGGCGGCTGTAGTGTGCGAGGCCGGCAGCGCCGCCAGCCACCTGGCCACGGTGCTCCGGGAAGCCAAGGCGCCGGCCGTTTTCGGGGCCAGGGGGGCCACCAGCCTTCTTAAGCCCGGAGATATGGTCACGGTGGACGCCTACTACGGCAACATTTACGCCGGCCGCATCGATGAACTGCTCAAGGCTCCCAAGGGCGGCGATGCGGCGCTGCGCCAGAGCCGGGCCTTCCGGGTGCTGGAACGGGTTTTAAAGCACATCACCCCCCTGAATCTGTTGGACCCCCGGGGGGAAAATTTTCGCCCCCAGGGTTGCCGCACCTACCACGACATCACCCGCTTTGCCCACGAAATGGCCATGCAGGAGCTGTTCCAAATCTCCGCGGGGAAGCTGGAGGAGGAAGGCGGCCGGCGGCTGGTGAGCGAATTGCCCCTGGAGATCAGGGTCATCGATTTGGGGGGCGGGCTGGCCCCGGAAGCCGAGGAACGCTCCGTGGTGAAGCCTGAAGACCTGCGGTCCCGGCCCTTCCTGGCCTATTGGCGGGGCGTGCAAGCCGTGGGCTGGACCGGCCCCAAACCTATGGACCTGACCGGGTTTCTTTCCGTGGTGATGAGCACCGCCACCGATCCGAAAGCCATGGAGCGGCTGCACGAGAAGAATTTCGCCATCATTTCCCATGATTATATGAATCTCTCCAACCGCCTGGGGTTTCACTTCGCCACCATCGAGTCTTTCCTGGGAGACCTGGAGGGAAGCTATGTAAGCCTGGTGTTCCACGGCGGCGGGGCGGAGCTCACCCGGCGCATGCGGCGGGTGCGGTTCCTGGCCCGGGTCCTGCAGCACCTGGACTTCCGGGTGGACCTGAAAGAAGACTCCATCACGGCCCGCATTGACGGCTGCTTCACCCAGGTCCTGGAAGAGAAACTGGATATCCTGGGCCGCCTGATGATGGCCAGCAAACAATTGGATATGGTAATGCTGACGGATGAGGCGGTGGACCAGTTTTATCAGGAGTTTGTGGGGGAGGGATATACGTTGAAGAGGTGAGGGGAACAGGGAGTGGGGAGTGGGGGGAAAGCTTTATACCGGGTATGGCAAGATTTAACGGAAAGGGGGAGATATGGGATATTCGGAAATCCTTATAGGTTTGGCTATCTTAGGAGTGATCATCTTTCTGGTCGCCAAGGGGGGCTGCTGAGGGCGGTAAGGGGGCTTAGTTAAGCCCCGAGCTAATGGCAAGAAAGTGGAAAGGCGGAGCTTTCGGGCCCCGCCTTTTTATACATGATTCCCTTTCAAATGCAACAAATCAAAATTGTAACTTATTGGTATTCCAGGTTTTCCTAACCGAAAACCGGAAACCGGAATCCGAAAACGGTATTATAGCGCCGCGTGGCCGACCCCCTATTCCCTGACCCCTAAAAAAAGCGGCCCCGAAGGGCCGCTGGGTTTAGGAGATAGGCTACGACCGGAAAGGGTTATTCTTCCATTTTGACCACCCACACGGAGCACGGGGCGTAGGTCACCACCTTGGAGGCGGTGCCTCCCAGGAAGGACTTGGTCTTGCCGGCCAGGCCCCGGCTGCCGATGACGATGAGGTCGGCCTTTTCATTTTTGGCGGCTTGAACGATCTCATCGGCCGCGGAGGGGCCTTCGGCCAGCAGGGACTTGGGGGTGACACCTTTTTCCTGAGCCTTGGCCTTGGCCGAGGCCAGCGCGGCCTCAGCCTGACGCCTCAGTTTATCCGCCACATAATGACCTTCATCCCCGAGGTCAAAGACGTTGAGGGCCGCAGCCACCAGCACCACCTCGGAAGGAGGGTACGATTTAGCCAGATTGCAGGCGGTCTCCACAGCCTTCAG
>VGSO01000090.1 GCA_016874945.1 Deltaproteobacteria bacterium | reverse complement strand
CGCCATGCCTTATACGGTTTTCGGTTTTCGGTTTTCGGTAAAGATAATTATGGATTATCAATAAATTACAGATTAAGTTTGTTGCACTTGAAAGAGAAAATGGTATTACCCACAGCCGGGGGCGGCGGTTCCACATGCCATGATTAACTTAGAAGAATTTCGGGCCGGGCGGTTCGGGGTTCCGGTAGCCGGCGCCTCCGAGTTGCCGGGGTTCTGCCGCGATTGTCCCTTCCTGGTGCAGGAGCAGTCCCAGGTGTGCTTTTGCGACGGGCTGTTTTATTATTATTGCGCCTATTCCAAACACGAGAATCCCCATCCCGCCAATCCGCCTTGCCTGAAGACCCGATAACAATAATCACCACAGAGGCGCAGAGGGCGCAGAGAATGTTTTAATTTTTGGCCCCTTGAGGGCCAAGAATACAAAAAATTATGATTCTTTACATGTACTCTGTGCTTTCTGTGCCTCTGTGGTTAAATTTCCATTTCCCTCACCAGGCGATACACCTCAATCAGGGGCAGGCCCTGCTCCTGGGCCAGCCGGCGGCAGG
The DNA here is from genome assembly GCA_016874945.1 of Deltaproteobacteria bacterium. GTDB lineage: Bacteria > Desulfobacterota > Desulfobaccia > Desulfobaccales > 0-14-0-80-60-11 > VGSO01. Next base: position 9,009 of record VGSO01000090.1, on the reverse strand, counting down.
CTTGGTATTCCGGCATCACCCGGCGTTTGCCCCCGTATTCCATCACTTTCACTTCCAGGGGGCCATAGGGCGTTTCCCTGGTCTCCGGCCAGCGCCGGGCCGCCACCCGCTCCACTTCCATGACCCGCACCCCCAGGGTGGTGGAGTCCAGGAACAGCCGCTCCAGGAGGCCCTCCCGGGCCGGGGGGGGCGCGATGACCGTAAGTCGCACCCCGGGGCGGTTCTTCTTCATCTGGAGGGGCGCCAGGGCCACGTCCAGGGCCCCCGCGGCAAAAAGCCCCTCCATGAGGGGCTCGTAAAACTCCGGATTCATGTCATCGATGTGGGTCTCCAGGACCAGCACCTTTTCCCGGAGCCCCGGGGCCGCGGCCAGGGGTTCCCCCAGGTAAACCCGCAGCAAATTGGGGTGGCCGGGCAGGTCCCGGCTGCCGGCGCCGTAGCCCACCCGGGTGAGAAGCATGGCCGGGCAGGGTTCGTATTTGGCCTCCAGGCCCTTAAGGATGACCGCGCCTGTGGGGGTCACCAGCTCTCCCGGGAGGTCCGTGCCGTACACCGGCAGCCCTTTGAGCAACTCCAGGGTGGCCGGGGCCGGATTGGGGAGCCGGCCGTGGGCTGAGGCAATCATCCCCCAGCCCATGGGCAGGGAGCTGCAAAAGACCCGGCTGATTCCCAGCTTTTCCGCCCCATAGGCCGCGCCCACCACGTCCAGGATGGTGTCCAGGCCGCCCAGTTCATGAAAGTGCACCTTTTCCAGGGGCTGGCCGTGGATGCGGGCCTCCACCTCCCCCAGCATCCGGAACATCCCCAGGCAGCGCTGGCGCACCCCCTGGCTCACCGGGGCCTGGGCCACCAGGGCGCAGATTTCGGCGAAGCTCCGGGTGGGTTGGGAAAAGTCGCTGGCAAATTCCACCTTCACCCCGGTGAGATGGTTCTTTTCCACCCGGTAAACCTTCAGCTCCACCCGGGTCTGGGCCGTGAGGCTCAAAACCTCCCGGAGCTCCCGGGCCTCCAGCCCCAAATCGATGAGGGCGCCCAGGGTCATGTCGCCGCTGATTCCGGCGAAGCAATCAAAATAGGCCCAAAATTCAAGCTGCTTGTCCATGGGTGAAAAGCTCCACTTCTCTTACGGCCCGGGCGTCGGCCTGGCGCACCACGAAGCGCAGGTTGCGGAATCGGATGTTTTCCCCCACCCGGGGGAGATCCCCCAACTGGGAGATGAGAAACCCGGCCAGGGTTTCATAGTCTCCCGGGGGAAGGTCCAGTTGCAGGGCTTCGTTGAGGGCGCTGATTTCCATGCGGGCGCTCACCAGGTAATGTCCGGCATCCATTTTTTTGTAAGGCGACACCTCCTGGTCGAATTCGTCGGCGATCTCTCCCACGATTTCTTCCAGTAGGTCTTCAATGGTGACAATCCCCACCGCGCCGCCATATTCGTCCACCACCACCGCCAGGTGGATGCCGGTGCGCTGCATCGTTGCCAGCAGGCGGTCGATCTTTTTCATCTCCGGCGTGTAATGCACCGGCCGGATAAAAGGCTTGATGGACTCCCGGGAGGGTTCTTCTCCCAGGAGATCGAAGCTGTGAAGCACTCCCACCAGGTTGTCGATGCGGCCCTGGTACACGGGCAGACGGGCAAAGTGGGTGGCATTAAATTCTCCCAAGGCCTGGGCGATGGTGGCGCTATCCTGAATGGCCGCCATCCGGACCAGGGGCACCATCACTTCCTTGACGGTGCGGAGACTGAAATGGAGAATGCGGTGGATGATTTTCCGCTCCTGGGTTTCCAGGTCCACCTCGGGGCCGCTTTTCTGCACCACCAGGCGCAGGTCTTCCCGGGTGATGAAGGGCAACTGGCTGGTGTGCCGGGCCCCGGTGATCCACAGGATCGCCCGGGACAGGTGGGCAAAGACAAAAGTGACGGGGGAGATGATCCAGGACACCCCCCACAAAAAAGGACCCAGGCGCTGGGCCAGGCGGTTGGGGTGCTGCCGGGCGATGGACTTGGGGGTGATCTCCGCCAGAATCAAAATCAAGGGGGGAAGCAGGAGCATGGCCACCAGTTCTCCACCCGGCCCCAAGGCCTCGATGAGCACCGCGGTCACCAGAACGGTGTTGGAAATCTCCGCCAGGTTGGAACCCAGGAGGCAGGTGGCCACCAACCGCTCCGGCGTCTCCAGGAGCTTGAGAGCGATTTTCGCTCCCTGCTGCCCCTCTTCCGCCCGGTGTTGCAGCCGCCGGCGGCTGGCGGAAATCAGGGCGATCTCCGAGGCGGAGAAAAAGGCCTCCAGCAGCAGCAGCGGGATGAAAATCAGGAGAACGCCGAATATCATGGCGAACCCCGCTTGACCTCCACCTCCAGGAGGCGAGTGCCTTTCATCCGCACCACCGTGAAGGTCAGATCCTCATAAGACGCGTGGTCGCCCACCCGGGGCAATTCCCCGCACAGGGAAAAAACCAGGCCGCCCACGGTATCGAACTCTTCCATGGGTAGATTCACATCCAGCAGGTCATTAAAATCCGTCAGGGAAACCGCGGCCTTGACCCGCCACACCCCGGGAGCGATTTCCTCCCAGAGTTTTTCTTCTTCCTTGAATTCCTGGGGGATTTCTCCGAAGAGTTCTTCCAGCAGGTCTTCCACCGAGACCAGTCCCACCAGGGTGCCGTATTCATCCACCACCAGGGCCAGCCGCTGACGGCGGGATTGGAGTTCGGTGAGAAGATCAAAGGCCCGCTTGTTTTCCGGCACGTAATAGGGCGGCCGCAGCAGGTTCAGGATTACCTTGTCGTCGCAGACCGTCTTTCCGGGGCAGTAAAACAGCAGGTCCTTGGCATGGAGAATCCCCAGCACCGTGCCCTTGTAATTCTGGTAAATGGGGACCCGGGAAAACCGGGAATGTTTGACGGCCTCGATCATCCGGTCCAGGGGCATATCCAGGGGGAGGCTGAAAATGTCGGGCCGGGGAACCATAATCTGCCCCACCCTTAATTCGCCGAAATCCAGAAGGTTTTGAATGAAATCCCGTTCCAGGGCGGCAATCATGCCCCCCCGGTGACTTTCCTCCACCATCCGGACAAAATCCTCCTGGTGCACCGCGGGGACCGGCAGGTCCGTGCGAAATCCCAAGGTGGCCAGGATTCCCCGGCTCACCTGCATGAGGATAATTCTGACGGGGGCCAATATGACTACGGCCAGCCGCGCCACCGGAGCCACCAGGGGCGCCAGGCGCGCCGGGTAGGCAAGGGCGATGGACTTGGGGATTATTTCCCCCAGGAGCAATAGGGTGGGAGACATTACCACCAGGGCGATCCATTTTCCTTTATCGCCCCAGAGGGTGAGGGCCAGGGAAGTGGCCAGGACCGAAGCCATGATGGTGACCACCTCCACCCCCAAGATCAACGTGACCAAGAGTCGCTGGGAGCGGAGCAGCAGGGATTCCACCAGCTCTCCCCGGGCCGGCCGCCTTTCCTTGAGCCGCAGCCGGTCCAGGGGGCTGAGGGAGAACAGGGCGGTTTCCGCGGTGGCGAACAGCCCATAGAGGAGCAGGAGCCCCCCCAGGACCAGCCAGCGGGTCAGGTGTTCCGTTTCCATAAGTGTGGGGTGGGCATGGCCCACCAAGCAGTTACCAGTTTTTTTAGTTTTTAGTTTTCAGCTTCAGGAAAATACCCGGCCGCTGACTTTGGCGGGTGCGGCGGCCCGCCCCACCAATAAAAAATCCTCACACCAACGGCCGGGGCGCGGCCCCGGGGAGGCGTTTTTTAACCATCTTCTCCCGGGGGGCCGGCTCAAAGGGGGAGTGCACCAGGGCCTCCTGCAGCACTTCGTCCATGCCGCTCACCGGAACGAACTTGATGCGGCGTCGCACTTTCTTGGGGATTTCCACCAGGTCTTTTTTATTGGCCTCGGGGATGATGACCTTGCCCATGTGAGCCCGCAAAGCCGCAATGGCCTTTTCCTTCAAGCCGCCGATGGGTAGGATCTTGCCCCTTAAAGTGATTTCCCCGGTCATGGCCACGTCCCGGCGCACCGGTATCTGGGTGAGGGCGGAAATCAGGGCGGTAGCTATGGTTACTCCGGCGGAAGGTCCGTCCTTGGGAGTGGCCCCCGCGGGCACATGGATGTGGATGTCCATCTTTTCGTAGAAGTCCGGGGCCAATTTGAGGCGCTGGGCCCGGGAACGGGCGTAGGACAGGGCCGCCTGGCCCGATTCCCGCATCACCTCTCCCAACTGTCCGGTCAAGGTGAGCTGGCCCTTCCCCGGCATCAGGGAAGCCTCCACCGCCAGGATTTCCCCCCCCACCTGGGTCCAGGCGAGACCGGTGGCCACTCCCACTTCGTCTTTTTCCAATTCCTTTTCGGGCAAAAACCGGGGCGGGCCCAGGAACTTGTGGAGATTGCCCCGGGTGATGGGAAAAGGCCCCTTCTCCCCTTCGGCAATGCGCCGGGCCACCTTGCGGCACAGCGCCCCGATTTCCCGCTCCAAATTCCTCAGCCCCGCCTCCTGGGTGTAATGGACAATGACCCCCCGGATGACTTCCGAGGAAAGCAGCAGTTCCCCGGGCTTGAGACCGTTTTCCTTGAGTTGGCGTGGGAGCAGGTGGCGGCGTAGGATCTCCAGCTTCTCATCTTCGGTATAGCCCGCCAGGCGGATGATCTCCATGCGGTCCTTCAGGGCCGAAGGGATGGGATCCACCAAATTGGCGGTGGTGATGAACATTACCTTGGAGAGGTCAAAGGCCACATTGAGGTAGTGGTCGCTGAAGGAGTGGTTCTGCTCCGGGTCCAGCACCTCCAGCAGGGCCGCGGCGGGGTCGCCCCGGAAATCCATGCCGATCTTGTCCACTTCATCCAGGATGAACACCGGGTTGTTGGACCCGGCGGTTTTAATCCCCTGGATAATGCGCCCCGGCATGGCCCCGATGTAAGTGCGGCGGTGGCCCCGGATCTCCGCTTCGTCCCGCATGCCGCCCAAAGAGATGCGGGTGAACTTGCGGCCCATGGCCCGGGCGATGGATTGGCCCAGGGAGGTCTTCCCCACCCCCGGCGGACCGACAAAGCAGAGAATGGGGCCTTTCATCTTTTTCTGGAGCTTGCGCACACTAAGGTATTCCAGAATGCGGTCCTTCACCTTCTCCAGGTCGTAATGGTCCGCGTCCAGGATGGCCTTGGCCTCCTTGACGTCCAGCTTGTCCCGGGTGCTTTTGCTCCAGGGCACCTCCACCAGCCAGTCCAGATAGGTGCGCACCACCGAAGCCTCCGCGGCATCCGGATGCATCTGCTCCAGGCGGGAAATCTGTTTCAGGGCCTCTTCTTCCGCCTGCTTGGGCATCCTTGCCTGGGCAATCTTGGTGCGGTAGTCTTCCATCTCCTTGTGAGTTTCATCCAGGTCTCCCAGCTCTTTTTTGATGGCCCGGAGCTGCTCCCGCAAAAAATACTCCCGCTGGGTGCGGTCGATCTCCTCCCGGGCCTGGGACTGGATCTTGGCCTGGAGGGCTGACACTTCCAGCTCCTTCCGCAGGAAATCGTTGACCTTGATGAGGCTCTGAATGGGGTCCAGCTCCTCCAGCACCGCCTGGGCTTCCTCGATCTTGAGTCGCAGGTTGGCGGCCACCAGGTCCGCCAGGTGTCCGGGGTCTTCGATGGATTCCAGAATAGCCAGGAGGTCCGGGGAAATGATCCCCTTCAAGGTCAGAATCTTTTCCGACATCTCCCGGGCATTGCGCATCAAAGCCTCGGTGGTGGGAGAAATTTCCCCGGCCGGGGTTTCCTCAATGACCTGCAATTTCACCTGGAAGTAAGGCCGCAACTGGAGGAACTCCTCCACCGCAGCCTTGGCCTTGCCCTGAACCAGGATCTTGAGGCGCCCATCGGGGAGCTTGAGCATCCGGAGGATGAGGCTCACCGTGCCGGTGGGGTAAATATCCTCCGGTTCCGGGGCTTCCATGGTCTGGTCTTTTTGCGTGGCCAGAAGCAGCAGGCGGTCTTGCGCCAGGGCCGCTTCGATGGCCAGGACCGAGGCCTCCCGTCCTACAAACAGGGGCAGCACCATGTTGGGAAAGACCACCACGTCCCGCACCGCCAACAGGGGCAAGACCTGGGGGATAATGATCTCTTCTTTTTCTTCTTCCTTGGGACTGGCCATATGGTCTCCTAACCAGGCCGCGCCTGCCCCTTCACCGCCGGGATTGGCCTGGGAAATTACTGATAAGCCCGGTTTTCATCCGGAAAAAATCCGGGGGGTTCTATGCCGAAAATTTCGCGACTACCCGCAACTATAAGGCTTATCGATACAAATGGCAACGCCGCTAATCGGTTTTCGGCCTTTCAGTCAAGTATTTGGCTCTCACCAAGTCCAGAGGGCCATTGCCGGCGGCAGAATTAACCCAAAGCCGGGCTATCCTATAAAATTCCCCTGGCGCAGGCTTCCGGCTCCCTCCCACCCGGTCAGGAGGAACCCATGCGCTTCTCCCTTGCGGCTGCGGTAAAAGCATTTGGTATTATTTGTCTAAATGTTGTATGATAAGAATTCAAGAATTGGGGGAGAAAAATTGGGGGGGAAAGCCAACCCGGCCGTGGCTGCCAAGCTCCGGCCCGTTCCTGACACCTTTTTCACCCGGCTGGCGCGGGCCGTGGACCGCGCCGGGGACGCCCTCCTGCGCCTGCAGCACCCGGAAGGCTACTGGTGGGCGGAGCTGGAGTCCAACGTCAGCATCACCGCGGAATATGTCATGCTCCACCGCTTCCTGGGGTTGGACGGCAGCAAGATCCCCCGGATGGCCGCGGACATCCTCAACCGGCAGCTTCCCAACGGCGGCTGGTCCATCTGGTATGGCGACGGCGGCGAACTGAGCGCCACGGTGGAGGCTTATTTCGCCCTGAAGCTGGCCGGACTGTCCCCGGAAGACGAGCCCATGGTCCGGGCCCGGAACTTCATCCTGGCCCGGGGCGGCGCTTTAAAAACCCGGGTCTTCACCCGCATCTTCCTGGCCCTCTTCGGCCAAGTATGTTGGGACGGCATTCCCCTCCTGCCGGTGGAGTTCATGCTCATTCCCCCCTGGTCGGGCCTGAGCATCTACGAATTCTCCAGTTGGACCCGGGCCACCGTGGTGCCCCTGATGATTATCATGGCCCAACGGCCGGTGCGGTTCATTCCCCCGGAGCAGGGGGTGGCGGAGCTGTTCCTGGACCCGGAGGAGCCTTTTGAAAAGCACCGGGTGACCTGGGGGGCGGACAAATCTCTGTTGGAAAACGCCTTTGCGGTCCTGGACCGGATTCTCAAGCTGTACCAGCGGGTGGCCGTCCCCTTTGTCCGCCGACTGGCCCTGGCCAAGGCGGAAAAGTGGGTCCTGGAGCACGAGGAAGAAACCGGGGACTGGGCCGGCATTCAGCCTGCCATGCTCAACTCCATCCTGGCCTTGAGCTGCCAGGGTTACGGAGTCAACTCCGATCCCGTGCGGCGGGGGCTTAAGGCCCTGGAATTCTTCACCCTGGAAGAGAATGGCCGCCTCCGGCTCCAGTCATGCATTTCCCCGGTATGGGACACGGCATTGGCGGTGCGGGCCCTGGCCGCCGCCGGTCTCCCTCCCGGCCACCCGGCCCTGGAGAAGGCCGGGGCCTGGCTTTTGTCCATGCAAATCTTGAAGCCCGGGGACTGGAGTATCAAGGCCCCCCATCTGCCTCCCGGCGGCTGGGCCTTCGAGTTCGTCAACAACTGGTACCCCGACCTGGACGACACCTCCGTGGTGGTCGCGGCCCTGAAAGAGGCCCTGGCCGACCCGGAGGCCCACCGCCGGGCCTTGGAACTGGGCCTTAACTGGTGCCTGGGCATGCAATCCAAGAACGGCGGCTTCGCCTCTTTCGACAAGGACAACACCAAGGTGTGGCTCAACGCCATTCCCTTCGGGGACCTGAAAGCCCTGGTGGACCCGCCCACCGAGGACATCACCGCCCGGGTCCTGGAAATGATGGGGATCATGGGATATGGGCCGGACCACCCCGCCGCGGTTCGGGGGCTGGAGTTCATTCGCCGGACCCAGCAGCCCGACGGTTCCTGGTGGGGGCGCTGGGGGGTGAACTGCATCTACGGCACCTGGTCGGTGTTGGCCGGCCTCAAGGCCATCGGCGAGGATATGGGCCAGCCCTATGTGCACCGGGCAGCGAGGTGGCTCAAAGCCCACCAGAATCCCGACGGCGGCTGGGGCGAATGCTGCGAATGTTACCCTCACAAGGAAATGGAAGGTTGCGGCCCCACCACCGCCTCCCAGACCGCCTGGGCCTTGCTGGGCCTGATGGCCGCGGGGGAGGCCCTTGCCCCGGAGGTGCGTTCCGGTATAGAATATTTGGTGAACCATCAAAACGACGAGGGCCGTTGGGATGAAGAACAATTCACCGGCACCGGCTTTCCCGGCCACTTCATGATCCGCTACCACCTCTATCGCGACGTCTTCCCCCTTTGGGCCCTGGGGCAGTATTTGAAGGCCAGTGGCCAGTGATCAGTGGCCAGTAAAAAACTGCGTTAAACAACCAGTTACCTTTGTTCGGAAATGTTCATAATTCAAAGTTAATGGGGCCTGCCGCCATCTTTTCATGATTTACGAGTGGGCCAGCGGCTCATGAGCAACTGATCATAGATTAATGAGCCTCTTGCAAAATTATGTAGCCGCAGGCTTCAGCCTGCGCCGGCACAGGCTGGAAAGCCTGTGCTACTGAATCCGAGTTTCTGGTTTTTTCGCGAAGATTTTGCCTGTAACACCTTGATTTAATTAAAGTAATTAGGTCCTTTTTTAGTTTGGTTGCGGCCTTTAGGCCGCGATGTGCTACCGGATATTTCTTTAAGCAACATTTGAAAATCGTAGCCTCAAAATGAATTTTGCAAGAGGCTCTAAGGGCCTGTCATAAAATAAGTCTATCAACATTAGGAATTCTGTGCTAATGTTAGCGCATGAAAACAGGATTAATAAAAAAGCGATTTTTATCCATTGCCCCAGTCCTTGACGAGCGGCTTCGCAGGA
>VGSO01000089.1 GCA_016874945.1 Deltaproteobacteria bacterium | reverse complement strand
CCAGCCGCTCCCCTGGGCGCACCATGTTGAGCATCAGGGCCAGGGTGATTTCCAAGGTGAGACGCCGTTCCCGGGTAAAATAGCGGCAATCAAGAAAGGTTTCGATGGAGTTTCTGTCAGGCAGGAATTGTTGGAGGAATTCAGGCAGGAAAAAATTGGCGGCAGCATCATTTTCTGCCGCACCTGGCACGATAATTTCACGGCGTTACCATGTGCTCTCCCTTTATTTCAATAAGTTATACATGATTATAGCCTTGATATTTCCTTAAGTCAACGGCATTGCCCCTACAGATGGCCTTTTGCAGCATGTATTGCAAGCTGCCTTCGCAATTATTAAACTTAACACTACTACGTTAGATAATACCTCCCATATCGCCCATGATAGGACAACCATTGGATATTACTGACAATCAGTTATGTCACCCTGAGCCGCAGGCGAAGGGTCTAGATTCTTCGCTGCGCTCAGAATGACAATAAATACAAAGGGTTGTACTGAAGCAGGCGGGTAATTAACGTTGTAGTATTAATCCTGAACAAAGATTCTCAAAAAAGGAGTTGGTATGACCTCCAATATAAAAGAGACCGTACGCCTGGAAGAGGCCCGGGAGGGCAAGGCGCCCTGGAAAAAGTGGGGCCCCTACCTGAGCGAGCGCCAGTGGGGCACGGTGCGGGAGGATTACAGCGAGGGCGGCGACGCCTGGGACTACTTCACCCACGATCAGGCCCGCTCGCGGACCTACCGCTGGGGCGAGGACGGCATCGCCGGCCTTTCCGACGACAAGCAGCGGCTCTGCTTCGCCCTGGCACTGTGGAACGGCAAGGATCCCATTCTCAAGGAACGCCTCTTCGGCTTGACCAACAGCGAGGGAAACCACGGCGAGGACGTCAAAGAATACTATTTCTACCTGGACAGCACGCCGACCCACTCCTACATGAAGTTCCTCTACAAGTATCCCCAGTCGGCCTTCCCTTACGCCGATCTGGTGGAGACGAATCGCCGGCGCACCCGCGACGAGATGGAGTATGAGCTCCTCGACACCGGCGTCTTCGACGGCGACCGCTATTTCGACGTTTTCGTGGAGTACGCCAAAGGCGGTGCGGAAGACATCCTGGTGCAAATCACCGCTTTCAACCGGGCCCCAGAAGCGGCCGAACTGCACCTGCTGCCCACCCTGTGGTTCCGCAACGACTGGGCGGCGTGGATTGCCAGACCGTCCGAGAAACCAAACCTCGAGCAGATCAAGGGACCGGCGGGCACGAGTGCGGTTATTGCGGCGCATCCGCTGGTGGGTGAGTACACTCTCTACTGCGAAGGCGATGTGCCGCTGCTCTTCACCGACAACGAAACGAACAACGAGCGGCTGTTTCCCGAGTATCCGAACGCCAGCCCCTACGTCAAGGACGGCATCAACAACTACGTGCTGCTGGGCCAGCAGGGCGCGGTGAACCCCGAGAAGACCGGAACCAAGGTGGCCGCCCACTACCGGTTAACCATCGGCCCCGGCCAATCGGCGACCGTGCGGCTGCGCCTCACCGCCCAGGCCGCTGCCGGTGAAAGCCGGAAAACCAAAGCCGCCGAAACCCCGTTCGGCACCGAGTTTGAGAAGACCCTGGCCGCCCGGCTGAAGGAGGCGAACGAGTTCTACCGGTCCGTGACCCCGCCCTCGGTCTCCCCGGATGCGGCCAACGTGATGCGCCAGGCCATCGCTGGCATGCTGTGGAGCAAGCAGTATTACTTCTTCGACGGTGACCAATGGCTGGACGAGCACCGCGCCAACCCTCTCCATCCCGGGAGCCGCGACTTCCGGAACCGGGAGTGGTTCCACATGGTGAACGAAGACGTCATCTCCATGCCCGACAAGTGGGAATACCCCTGGTACGCGGCCTGGGACCTGGCCTTCCACACACTGCCGCTCGCCATCGTGGACCCCGACTTTGCCAAGGAGCAAATGGAACTGATGCTCCGCGGGGTCTACCTGCACCCCAGCGGCCAGATGCCCGCGTACGAGTGGAACTTCAGCGACGTGAACCCCCCGGTGCACGCCTGGGCGACCCTGTTTCTCCATCGCACCGAGCAGGCCCTGCGCGGCGAAATGGACCTGGATTTCCTCAAGGGGGCGTTCAATAAGCTCCTGCTGAACTTCACCTGGTGGGTCAACCGCAAGGACCGCTTCGGCAAGAACGTCTTCGAGGGGGGCTTCCTCGGGCTCGACAACATCGGCATCTTCGACCGCAGCGCCCCGCTCCCCACCGGCGGCCACCTGGAGCAGGCGGACGGCACGGCCTGGATGGCCTTCTTCAGCCAGAACATGGTGGAACTCGCAGCGGAGCTCGCCGTCCACGACCGCACCTATGAGGACATGGTCGTTAAGTTCGCGGAGCACGTCTACTATATCGCCAGGGCCATGAACCGGGCCGGGCAGGACGGCATGTGGGACGAGGAGGACGGCTTCTATTACGACCTGCTGCGGCTCCCCGACGGCAGCGCCACGCGGCTCAAGGTGCGCTCCATGGTGGGGCTGCTGCCCCTCTGCGCCACCACAGTGACCGAGAAGTGGCAGCGGGAACGTATTCCGCAAGCGATGGGTCAGATTAGGGAACGCCTGCTCCGGATTCCCGAGCTTCGGGAGACTATCCACCCCACGGGCCCGGGGCATTTCGGCGTGGCCGAGCGCGGGGTCATGGCCCTGGTCAACCCGGAGCGGCTGCGCCGGATTCTGACGAAGATGCTCGACGAGAACGAGTTCCTGAGCCTCTATGGCATCCGTTCGCTCTCCAAGTTCCACGAGCAGCACCCGTATGTTTTCCACGTGCACGGCGAGGAGTACCGGGTGGACTACCTGCCGGCCGAGTCGAACACCGGCATGTTCGGCGGCAACTCCAACTGGCGGGGGCCGGTCTGGATGCCGGTGAACGCGCTCATCATCCGGGCGCTCCTGAACTTCTACCTCTACTACGGCGACAACTTCAAGATTGAATGCCCCACGGGGTCCGGCCAGATGATGAACCTCTTCGAAGTGAGCCAGGAGATCGCCCACCGGCTCAGCCGGATCTTCACCCGCAACGAGCAGGGCCGGCGACCCGTATACGGCGGCACGGAGAAGTTCCAGAGCGACCCCCACTGGCGCGACCATCTTCTCTTCTACGAATACTTCCACGGCGACAATGGCGCGGGGCTTGGCGCCAGCCACCAGACCGGCTGGACCGGCCTCGTAGCCAAAACCATTCAGCTATACGGGCTCCTGGACCCCAAACGGGCCCTGGAGGTGGGTAAAGAGGCCGCCTTCCAGCAGGGCACGTCGGGCGCTCAGAAAGTATAATCAAGTCTGACTCGGGCGGGTCCTGACTTTAGGGCTCGCCTCATTCCACCTCAAGGATGGCAGGGGCTAGCGGGGCTTGGAGGTGTGTTAGATGCTGCTTTATCCTTCCCTCTACCAGATAAACACCCGGGTCTGGCTCCGGGAGCTGGCCAACACCCTGGGGCGCCCGGCTAGTCTCGCCGATATTCCCGATGTCTTTCTTGATCAGGTAGCTTCCCTAGGCTTCGATTACGTCTGGTTCCTGGGCCTCTGGCAGACCGGCCCCGCCGGGCGGCAGGTCTCCCTATGTCACCCTGACTGGCTGAAGGAATTTCAGGCGACGCTCCCCGATTTTACTGAGGCCGATGTCAGCGGCTCGCCCTTTGCGGTCAAGGGCTACACCCTGCACCGGGATTTCGGCCCGGAGGCTGATCTTTTAGGCCTGAAAAAACGCCTACAAACCAGGGGACTCAAGCTCATCGTGGACTTCGTCCCCAACCACACGGCTCCGGACCATCCCTGGGTTGAAAAGCACCCCGAGTTCTTCGTTCAGGGGAGCGAAGCCGACCTGGACCGGGAGCCTCACAATTACCGGCAGGTTGAGACCAGTCGGGGCTCTCTCATCCTGGCCCATGGCCGTGACCCTTATTTCCCCGGCTGGCCGGATACTTTTCAGCTTAACTACCGTCACCCGGGCTTAAGGGAGGCTATGACCCAGGAGCTCCTCAAGCTGGCCGAGGTCGCCGACGGCGTGCGCTGCGATATGGCCATGCTTATTCTCCCTGAAGTCTTCCAAGGCACCTGGGGAGACCGCTCCCTCCCGGCCGACGGTTCGGCCCCCGTGGATGAACCTTTCTGGCCGGAAGGAACCCGCAGGCTGCGCGAACAACATCCGGGCTTTCTCTTTATGGCGGAGGTCTATTGGGACCTGGAGTGGGAGCTCATGCAACAGGGCTTTGACTATTGCTATGATAAAAAACTGTATGACCGTCTCTTGGCCCAGGATGGCGCGGCAGTGCGCAGCCACCTCTGGGCTGATATGGCTTATCAGAACAAGCTGGCGCGGTTTCTCGAAAACCACGACGAGCCCCGGGCCGCCCATGATTTTCCGCCGCCGTTGCACCAGGCTGCGGCAGTCCTCACCTACTTCACTCCCGGCCTGCGCTTCTTTCACGAAGGCCAGTTTGAGGGCCGCCGCGTCAAAGTCTCCATGCACCTGGGCCGCCGCCCGGAGGAGCCGGTTGACCCTGTCTTACAGGATTTTTATCAAAAACTGCTGGCCTGCCTGAAACGCCCCGAGGTGCGGGACGGGCGTTGGCAGCTCTTGGAAGTCTCCCCGGCCTGGGAGGGTAACCCCACCTTGGATCGCTTCCTGGCCTTTGCCTGGGAAGGTGAGGCGCATCAGCGCCTCCTCATCGCGGTAAACTATGGCCCCAGCCAGGGACAATGTTACATGAGACTGCCTTTTGATGATCTTCGGGGCGGCAAGGTGATGCTCCAGGACTTGATGAGCGACGCCCGCTACGAAAGGGAGGGCGACGACCTGCTTAACCGGGGCCTCTACCTGGATCTGCCCGCTTGGGGATTCCACGTATTTGCATGGTAAGGAGGGGCCCGCTGCTATCTGCTATTTATCAACAACCTTATGGTCCCATAAAATAATTGATATGGTTTACAATGGGAGAACCCCATGAACGGTCGCATTACTAGGGAAATGAGTCCCGCCGACATTTTGGACACCTTAAGGCGGGTGGACGACTATTATCTGTGCAACAACGAACGGGACGTGTCCCAGTCGGACTTTAAAAACCGCCTCATGCCCATGACCACCGCCCGGGTGGCCCCCCACCGGGAAGCCGCGGGGTTCTTCTCCGTGGAGGTGAGCGGCGGGGCCTCGGTGCACGTGGACCTGATGCGCCGGCAGGTGGACCCCTTCGAGCGACTGCGCCTGGCCCGCCGGGCCATGCCCCGGACCCTGCTCCAGACCGTGTGCCGGGGGGCGTCGCTCTTCGGCTACCGCCATTACCCGGAAAACGTCATCCGCTTCACAGTGCGGGAATTCTCCAAATACTTGGACGTTTGGCGCATCTATGACTTCCTCAACCACGTGCCCAACATGGCGCCCCTGTTTGAAGAAGTGCAGAAGGCCGGAAAGCTCCTCATGCCCAGCGTGTGCTTTTCCACCGGCCCGGAGCACACCGACGAATACTACGTGGGCAAGGTCCGGGAAATCCTGGAGGTCACCGGCCCCGACGTCATCGTTTCCATCAAAAACTACGCGGGGCTGGGCACCCCCAGGCGCATCGCGGCCTTGGTGAAGGCCATCCGGGCCCAATTCCCCGAAATCATCCTGCACTACCACGGCTGCAACACCGACGGCAACGACATCGGGCGCATGACCGCCGCGATCCTGAACGGGGTAAAAATCTGCGACGTGGCCGACCACGGTTGGGGATCGGTCTATGGCCAGGCTCCCGCCCTCACCCTTATCCAGACCCTGGAAGACTATGGCCGCCAGGCGGTGGGAGTGGATATTCCCTCCCTGGTGAAAAGTTCCGACATCCTCCGCCGGGAGCGGAAAATCTACGAACCTTTCGAAAGCCCCTTCCGGGGGCACGATCCCACCGTGGCCATGTACAAGCTCACCGGCGGCGCGGTGGGGAGCACCTTCGAGCAGGCCGACCGGGGTGGGTTCCTGGAGCGTATGCCGGAAATCCTGGAAGAAATGGCCCGGGTCCAGGTGGAACTAGGCAACTGGTGGTCCGTCACTCCGGGATCCCAGATTTTGTGGACCACTGCGGTGAATAATGTCCTGTACGGCCGCTACGAACAGCCCTCCCTGGACCTAAAAAACCTTATCCTGGGACGCTATGGCCCGCTGCCGTTCAACGAGCCGGAGGACTGGATTTGCCAAAAGGTCCTGGAATACCAGCGGGCCGACGGCAAGACGTGGCACAAAATCCTTTACGACGAAGGGGGCATGGTGAAGCTCCGGGACGCGGATTTAAACCAGGAGCGGCGGCGCCTGGAAAGGGAGCTGGAGCGGAAGGTCTCGGAGGAAGAGCTGGCCCTATACCTGCAGTTTCCCTTCGATACGGTGTCCTTTTTCAAGTTTATGGCCCAGTACGGCAAGACCTGGCTCCTGCCGCCGGAGATCTGGTTCCGCCAGGGAGGTTTCAAAGCCGGGGAGCGCATCACTTTCGCCGACGAGTACGGGGTGCCCCACTATATTGAGGTCATCTCCACCCGCAGGGAGGGGGCCAACGTGCTCACCACCCTGCTGGTGGACCAGAGCTTCCAGACCCTTAGTGTGGCGTTGGAAGGTTCGGAGCCCTCCCCGGAGGCGGGTTAAAGGCGGAGAAAGGTTGGGGACGGGGGCTTACTGGTTATCGGTTGGGGGGGTAAAAAGCTGGCAGGGATGCCTGAACACTGACCCCGCCCGCCTTTACCTCAGCCGGGGCCGGATAATCAGCCAAATCATGGCGGCAACCCCTAAAGCCCCCAGGGCCAGGAACGGGTTATGGGTAACTTCTACCTTGAGCCAGTTCCAAAGGATGGCGACTTCAAACTTCACCTGATTCCACAAGACATCCATAATGCCATGTTCCTCTGATTTACCGGAGATCTAGGCGCCGGCCTCCCTCTTATACGGTTTTCGGTCTTCGGTCTTCGGTTTTCGGTAAAGATAATTACGGATTATCAATAAGTTACAGATTAAGTTTGTTGCACTTGAAAGAGAAACTGGTATTATTGCAGATTTCCGTTTTCCGTTAAAAGAACCAAGGATTATCAAGGGGTCTCCGGTTTCACCGGTTATCTTTCCCCCCATTCTTTCTTTATCACATTGACAACTACCAAAATATCGGGAATTACGGAGAAAAACTGAAGAAAGCCCTGAAAAAAAAAGGGGGAAACTCGAGAAATTAATGACATTGACCCCTACACCGGCAGGGGCAGCAGTTCCACCTGGCCCCAGACCCCCAGCTTGTCCCCCAGGATAACCACCGCGCCCAGAATTTCCGGCAGGTTGGCAACCCAATCCAGGGCCCGGGGGATGGCCCCGGGGTCCGGGACCCGGTTTCCCAGGGCGGTGGCCGCGGCATCGGCCAGGGCGGCGGATTTGGCGATAACGCAAGCTGCGTCGGCCCGGCCGAAGCTCAAGGAATGACCCACGGAGCCGGAGGAAGTGCAGACCCCCAAAGGGCTGAGCGCCGGGTCGATCTTCAACCCCAGCCGGTGGCTCAGGGGGGATTTGCCGGCAAACAGAGCCACGGTGGCCGGGCGGTTGATGCGGAGATAAATGTCGCCGCCGTTTTCCACGATCATCTCTTCGCTCCCTCCGCCCAGGGCCATCCCCACCCGCGCCGCAATGGCCCCGGCCACCGCGGCCATGGGGCCCACCCCCGCCTTGGCGGCGGCCGCGATCATTTCCCGCACCACCGGCGGCGCAAACGGGTCTTCCGGCCAGGGGGCCAGTGCTTCCAGAAAACCCGGGTGTGCCGCGATGTACGACTCCAACTGCTGGCGTTCCTGGATCACCGCTTCCCTCACCTCCAAGGTGAGGTCCCGGTCCGCCAGGACCCAGAGGTCCGTTTCCTTCACCGCCACCCGGAAGCCCACCAGGCCCTTCCGGGCCATGCGGGTGCGGTAGGTGCGGAGTTCGTGGGGCGGGGGCATAAGCAAGTTTCGAGTTTCGAGTTTTCAGTTATCTGTTAAAAGGATGGGGATCTTAGGGACTGAACTGAGGACTGAGTCTTCGCCATCTCTATCTTAAATTTACTCAGTCCTCAGTCCCCATTCCTCATCACTCAGTCCTGCCTTGGATAATGGGAACAATTAATCGCTCCGAGTAATATCTGGACAAAAACGGCGGATGAAATCCTGGAAAAACATGCCCCTTGATATGGCGTTAATGGTAGTTAATTGAGAAACACACCAAGGGCGACTGAGTTCCCCGGACAGGCGGCAGACATTTCCACAGACATTTCCAAAGTTCAACGGATTATTTCTAAAACTTCAAAATTTATCAGCAGTGAAAGACCATTTGTGAATAAACGTCTATTATTATTATCTTTAAAAGTCCAGGACCGAACAGGATCGTAGGGATCGGGGTCGATATCAAAAGGCATCTCAAAATGAGTGTAAGAATGCCTGCCTTCTCCCAAATTTTTGTTAAGAAAACCGGAGATGGTCTGTTTCGAAAAGATATTCCACCCAGGCTCAGTTCGGTTAAGATCGGGATCATCAGCAAGACGGAATTTAACCCAAACATCAACCGGATAAGGATTAAAGGGTCCAAAGATAAATATGCGTCCCCCGGGACGAGTCCAGTGCAATAGGTTAAAGAGCAAATCTTTAAAATCATCGAAAATTGAATGGACTCCGTTTAGAAAAGCAATATCAATCGAAGAATGAGGCAAGATCTTTTGGTCAAGAACTGACCCGATCTTAAACTCAACTCCCTTCACATTTTGACAAGCTTTATTGATTAAGTCAGGTTCAATATCAATACCAATATAATTGCTTTCAGGAAACTGTTTTTTTAAAAAATAAATAAATTCGCCAGTAGCGCAACCTATGTCACATATCACAGATCCACTCAATTTTAATCCACTGCGACGCACCATGTCTGCAAGTAATTTAAAAATTTCTTTGGGATTTTCGTACCTGTCTTCTTTTAAGTAGACAATAAGATCGCGTGTACCCATCATTTGCATACCCCGTTTTGGTTTATTTAATCAACTTTCGCACCAATGAATGACAAATAGAGATTTAAAGTTACTTGAAGGCAGAAAATAACAACTGGTATCGGTAAACGGGAAGGCTTCAGCCCGATTAACCTCTTGTTTGTCCTGACCAATTTGGTATTTCTGCATATCCGAACGGTGGTCCCGGACCAGAACAGACAACTGCCTGATCCTGGATGCCGGTCACCTGCGGCCACGGCCTCAAAGGCGCCATAACGAAATCAGGGACAGACACCATTTTTGAGGAAGACCATTAAACTTTCTTCCGGATTTTGATTAGCACAAACAAAAAATATTTGTCAATCAGAAAACCCCGGACTGTCAATCCGGGCTTCCTGTTGATAGCCATTTAGCATTCGGCCCGGAGCTTGCTCCCCTCGTCCAGGTCCGAAGTGGGGCTATTCCCTATTCCCTTGCTTGGAAAAGTTCCAGACTGCACAGGCTGGAAAGCCTGTGCTACTGAAGTTGAGTTTCTGGTTTTTTCGCGAAGATTTTGCCTGTAACACCTTGATTTGATTAAAGTAATTAGGTTATTTT
>VGSO01000088.1 GCA_016874945.1 Deltaproteobacteria bacterium | reverse complement strand
CCAGTTGCTGGAACTCTCCGGCCATCCCAGGTACCAGGAGCGCAAGTTCATGTTCTTCAAAGCCTACGGTTTCATGGCTACCTACATCCAGAGCCAGAGCAGGCTGCGCGGTTTCACCGTTTCCAATGTTAACGGCGAAGGCCCCGGCTATGAGGACACCTGGCGGCACAACGCCGGCAACGATTGGCAGGGGGCCCTGGCGGCGGCATGATCTGGGCAGGGCCACCTGGGACCGGAATCCTCAGAGTGGCCCTGGCCAAAGCCCCTATAGGGAAGGATGACCATGTACCAGCATGATATCGAGCTCATTGAAAAATTTGCCAGGGAAAACCCGGATGTCATCGCCAAGGCCCGCGCGAAACTGTTGGTCTGCACCGTCATGTACCGGTGCGAGAATTTCCATATCTACTTTCCCGGAAAGTGGCTGGGCGAGACCACCACCGGCCCGGTGTGCGGGGGCATGATGCGGCCGGAGGCGTGAATGAAAAACATCCCGGTTTATCGGTTTCGGTCTCCGCAGTCGGCGGCGCCTCTCCTGGCCGAAAGATAGCTTCACGGGCCGGGCCTTCGAGGTGGGGCAACCCCTCTACTGCGGGGAGTGCTTCCTTCACCAAGGCGGCAACTGCCGGCTGGTCCTGATCAACCAAACTGCCTTACAGGCATGGAAACCTTTATCTGCCTTTGCCTTCAGCTCCCCACGTCCTGTTTGCCCCCTCCGCGAAAGAAACCTACGCCATCCACTCTCTTGAGTGGACGTGAAATGAGATTAGACAATCTCCCTGTGTCCGTGGCATAATATTATGTGGAAAAGTGTTAAGGCATGAGTCTGAGGACACTGGTCAATGAACCCCTTCGAAACCTATCTCTGGAAAATCTCCGACATCCAGCGGGGCGCTCCGGAAACCTCCTATTATGGCCCCACTGGCAACCTGATCAACCAAATTCGGCACCAGGCCTTTCCATGTTTCCAGATTAGCTCAAATAGCGTAGAATCTGGGTAGGGATGGGAAAAGGAGTATTATCATGACCATACAGCTTACCATAGACCTGCCGGAGGATGTCTTTTCCCTGCTGAGGAAGAGTCCGTCCGAATTTGTCGGTGAGTTGCGTCTGGCCGCCGCGGTGAAGTGGTATGAACTGGGCACCATATCCCAATCCAAGGCAGCAGAACTGGCAGGGGTGAGCCGACAGGAGTTCCTGGAAGCCCTAAACCGTTTCAAGGTATCACCCTTCCAGGTGACCCCAGAGGAACTTGCCAGGGAAGCAGCCATGCCTAAAAAGTGGGTGGTTAACGCCTCTCCGCTAATTGTTCTGGCCAGGATTAATCACCTCTTGTTACTCCAGCATTTGGCTGAAGAAATCGTGGTGCCAGCCGGGGTGGCAAAGGAAATTGCCCAGGGGCCCGGAAATGATCCGGCCAGGGACTGGTTGCAGACCACTGGACAAGCTTTGATGCGAGAGGTGGAGGTGGTACCTCCGGTAATCATCACCTGGAATCTTGGCCTTGGAGAGAGCGAGGTCCTGGCCTGGGCCTATCAGAATCACGGGTTCGAAGCAGTCCTGGATGACCGCGCCGCCAGGAATTGTGCCCTGTCATTAAATATTCCGGTTCGAGGTACCATAAGTTTGATATTGCTGGCGAAAAAAGCCGGCTATCTGAAGGAAGTAACCCCGGTTCTACTCAATTTAGAGCAAATATGATTCCGCATTGACCCGCCATAATCTCAGCGGCGAAGAAGTTGGCAGACGAAGATTAACTTTTCACCTTGGATCCTGGTATCTTCAGGGAGAACTTAATGGGAGTCACAGTCAGGCAAAAGATGAAGGGCAAGGGCAAGCCCTGGTAGGTTTTCATCGCCCATAATGGCAAGAGGAAATCGATCCAGGTAGGGGATCGTGCGGCTGCCGAAGCCCTGGCCAGCAAGATCAGGGAGAAGCTGAAGGAAGGGGAGCTGCAAATCACCTCGGAAAAGAGGGTCCCCACTTTTGGGGAATATGCCAAAAAGTGGCTTGAAGGCTACGCCCAAACTCATCTGAAATATTCCACCTATGTCAGCTATGATGGAATGTTGAGGAACCATCTGGTCGCATTGATGGAAACGCCACTCGACCAGATTAAACGGGCGGACCTGAAGGAGTTGATCTCTGCCAAGATAAAAGAGGGGTTGGCCGCAAAGACTGTGAAAAACGTCAAGGCAATTATCTCCAGCATCCTTAGTCATGCCTTTGAGGATGAGTTGATTCAGGCGCATCCCGGGTTACGGTTGGGTAAGTTGGTCAAGGACAAGGACCGGAAAGCGGACGTGAACCCCTTGACCAGGGACGAGGGCAGGGACTTTCTGGAGGCGGTGGCCAACAATTACCCAAGATATTATCCTTTCTTCCTGTGCGCCTTGAGAACCGGGATGCGCCTGGGGGAACTTCGTGGTCTGAAGTGGGAAGACATTGATTTTCGAGAGGGCTTCATCGAAATCAAGCGGAGTTATACCAAGGGACGGTTCACCACCCCCAAGAACGGCAAGAGCCGGCGCGTGGATATGAACCGCCAATTGTCTGAGACCCTGAAGGAACTGAGAACGGAGCGAAAGGCGGAGGCCCTGGCGAAGGGATGGAAGGACGTGCCGGAACTGGTTTTTGTGAATGAAGAAGGCAACGTGATCCATGATGTCAATCTCCGCAAAAGAGTATTCAATAAGGCTCTTGAAAAAGCTGGAATGAGGCGCATACGCCTTCACGATCTGCGGCACACCTTCGCCAGCCTGTTGATCCAGAACGGAGAGAGCCTGGCATATGTGAAAGACCAGTTGGGTCACCATTCCATTCAGATCACGGTGGACACCTACGGCCACCTGGTACCGGGAGCCAACCGGCAGGCGGTGGACCGGTTAGATGACGATCTTTCGACCACTTACGGCCAAAAAGCTGGGTGCAGATAGGGTGCAGAGGCTATTCCTGAAGCTGTAAAATTGTGCACCTTTGGCAAACCTAAGTGGTTGAAGTTATTGATATCACTATTCTTTCATATAACTCATAACCCGAAGATCGTAGGTTCAAATCCTACCCCCGCTACCATATTAATTCAAGGGGTTAGCTTAATAAGCTGGCCCCTTTTCTTTTGCTCTAAAAATCATTCCCCACACACTCCCACCTTAGAGCCCAAAAATAGGTTTGCTTTGCCCTTGGAGGCTTATTTGCCGCTTTCTCTTCTCCAAACATCTTTTCCCGTCTTCGAGGATCAAATACACCTTAACCAAAGAGCCTCTTGCAAAATTATTTAGCCGCAGGCTTCAGCCTGCGCCGGCACAGGCTGGAAAGCCTGTGCTACCGGATATTTCTTTAAGCAACATGGGAAAATCGCAGCCTCAAAATGAATTTTGCAAGAGCCTCCAAAATTACAAATATTTCTCCGAATGGGTGTATAATGTTTTCTCCTTTTACAGCTCAGGAAAGCCATGAAACCCGAAGAAAAAGCCCGCCAGCAGATAGACCGGCTCTTGGAAGGGGGGGAGCCGGAGCTTGACCCGGAATTGGAGGAGCACTCCCTTTTCGACCTCCCCGAGTAATAAATAAGAAAGAAAGGGCGGATGCCTTATGAAGTTCGGGCTCAAAAGGAAGCAATTCAAGAGTATGCCAGACGACAAGGGGTTTTATAAAACAAAATGAAACCCATAGACTTCCCCGACGACATCCGCCCCCACCTCGTCCCCGCGCCCGCGGGGGACATGGTGTACCGCTGCCTGGAATGCGGGGCGGAGCATGGGATTGAGGAGCTGCTTTACACCTGTCCGGAGTGCCGGGGGTTGCTGCTCCTGGAGGATAGGGCGCAGGCGCGCCTCAAAGAGCGCCCCGGCGCGTTCTGGCGGCGGCTCTTTGATTACCGCAAGATGCTCAACCTCCCGGCCCTCAAGGGGATTTTTCTCTATTATGAACTCATCGCCCCGGTCATCCCACTGAAAGATATTATCTATCTGGGCGAGGGCCACACTCCCCAGGTGGCGGCCAATAACCGCCTGAGAGATGAGGTGGGCGCGGCCTTTTACTATAAGAACGACGGCCAGAACCCCAGCGCCTCCTTCAAGGACCGGGGCATGGCCGCGGCCTTGAGCTACCTGAACCACCTGGCCGGGAAGCCCGGCGCGGGAAAGATCCTGGCCATCTGCGCCTCCACCGGCGACACCTCCGCGGCCGCGGCCCTGTACGCCGCGTATCTGGGGGACAAGGTGGCCTCCGCGGTGCTCCTGCCCCACGGCAAGGTGACGCCCCAGCAATTGTCCCAACCCCTGGGCAGCGGCGCCCGGGTGCTGGAAATCCCCGGCGTCTTTGACGACTGCATGAAGGTGGTGGAGGCCCTGGCGGATAATTACCAGGTGGCCCTGCTGAACTCCAAGAACTCCTGGCGCATCCGGGGCCAGGAGTCCTATGCCTACGAGATCGCCCAGGGGTTCGACTATGACGTGGCGGGGAAAGTTGTGGTGGTGCCCATCGGCAACGCCGGCAACATCACCGCCATCATGCAGGGGTTCTTAAGGCTCCACGACTTAGGGATCATCGAGGCCCTGCCCCGGGTGGTGGGGGTCCAATCGGTGCACGCCGACCCGGTATTCCGCTACTACGCCCAGCCGGACAAAACCAAGCGCGTCTTCACGCCGGTGACGGTGCAGGCCAGCGTGGCCCAGGCGGCCATGATCGGCAACCCCGTGTCCATGCCCCGGGTCATCCGCCTGGTGGAGGAATACACCCGCCGGGCGGGCAAAGAAGCGGTGCTGGTGGTGGAGGTCACCGAACAGGAAATCATGGATTCCATGCTCCTGGCCAACCGCCACGGCCACATCGCCTGCACCCAGGGGGGCGAATCTTTGGCGGGCTTCCGGGCGGCCCTGAGCCAGGGCGCGGTGGGCAAAGACGAGATCGCGGTCCTGGACGCCACCGCGCACCATCTCAAGTTCATCGGCTTCCAGCAGATGTATTTCGACAATACCTTTCCGCCGGAGTTCGAGGTGACCCCCAAACCCGAGTTCCAGAACCGGCCCCAGCTCATTTCCCCGAAAACCGCGGACCCGGAGAAAAAAACCGCTGACTTTTCCGAACAGATTGCCACCTTACTAAAGTTAACGCGAAAAAAATTAAACTAATTTTAAGTTCATGTTACTTTTAGCATACAAAATTATAGGAAGCAGAGAAAATGGCAACTTATCTTGATTACATTCATGGCAATACTAGTATATGGAATATTCCTTGGAATATAATTGATTTCGAATGGGTAAGAAAAGTCAAAAATCCTGAGCCAATTGAAATAGGCATCGTCCCAATCAGGGAAGGAATAATTCAGAAAAATGATGTATATGAAAGCCTTATTAAACCTACCAAACCAATCCCGCCTTATGCTGAGAATGAGATGAATATTACAAATGAAATGTTAGAAGATGCACCATCTTTGGCTGAAATAAGAAAAGAGGTTAAAAAAATTATAATGCAAGGCGTTTTCATTGAGGATAGCACAAATAAATGTGATATTAGATGTGCAGTTAAATTCTTTTTAATTAATGATAATAAACTATATCACTTTAGTACTTATAGCATTTCAAAATTAATTCATCCAAAAGCACGCAACAAACATGCATTGAAAGCCATTTGTAATAGATGGAGGGTTGTAAATAGCAATCCGCATAGAGCATTGCATGATGCTCTTGCTACTGCCAAGGTTTTTATTAAAATGTTAAAAGTATTAGAAGAAAATGGGTTTTCGAATTTCACAAATTTTCAGAAATTTTATGAAGAGGGGTTTTAAAATATTTGCCTATGACAACCCCCCCAGGCCGACAGCTACTGCTTCGTCTGCGGCAAGGAAAACCCCCTCGGGCTGAAAATTAAGGTGAAGTACCTGGAAGAAGACCAGGCCGCGGAAACGGAGCTCTCTCTCCCCAAGGAATACCAGGGCTGGGCCGGCGTCATTCACGGTGGGCTGCTTTCCACCCTGCTGGACGAAATGATGGCCCACGCGGTGTGGCGCTTTGCGGGGCCGGGCCTGACCCTGGGGATGGAAGTGCGCTTCCATGAGCCCCTGAGACCGGAGGAGAGGGTCAAAGTCCGGGGCGTCCTTAAAACCCCCAACGGCAGCCGCCGCCAGGCC
The DNA here is from genome assembly GCA_016874945.1 of Deltaproteobacteria bacterium. Taxonomy (GTDB): domain Bacteria; phylum Desulfobacterota; class Desulfobaccia; order Desulfobaccales; family 0-14-0-80-60-11; genus VGSO01. Next base: position 3,594 of record VGSO01000088.1, on the reverse strand, counting down.
GCGGCGGAGATTATCCGCCTCTCCGACGGCCGGCGCATCGCCTCGGGGACCAGCCGGTTTTTGCTGCTGAAGGAATAACCGCCGGTAGCAAGCATCCAGACTGCTAAAAAAGTTCCAGGCGGCACAGGCTGGAAAGCCTGTGCTACTGAATCCGAGTTTCTGGTTTTTTCGCGAAGATTTTGCCTGTAACACCTTGATTTGATTAAAGTAATTAGGTCATTTTTTAGTTTGGTTGCGGCCTCAAGGCCGCGCTGTGCTACCAAATCCGTTTCATTATTTACGGGTGGGTCAATGGCCCAGGTGAGTCTGTCCCCAAGAATTAAACGGCCCGGTCCCGCTACCGGCCGCCCCCCTTAAAAACATTTTTTCGCCCCATTAATATAATGAATTCCATCCTTGTCTAACATAATGAAAGAAAAGATACTTTCCATTAAGAGTTAAGGAGAACAAGATGACTCCAAGGCCAAAAATTAACCGGCTCAAAGCCGCAATTGCCCTGGCGGTTATCCTGGTCTTGGCGCCGGGTTTATCCCCGCCGGCCAGGGCCGACATGGAAGATGCTGCCATGTTTTACGAGGAACTGACCCAGCACGGGGAATGGGTGGATTACGAGAACTACGGCCCCGTCTGGCACCCCAGGGGGGTGGACGAAGACTGGCGGCCATACACCAACGGCCGCTGGACCCCCACCTCCCAGGGTTACGTCTTCGAATCCCACGAACCCTGGGCTTGGGCCACCTACCATTACGGCAACTGGATGCCCACCCCCCATTACGGTTGGTGCTGGGTTCCGGGCCGCACCTGGTATCCCAACACCGTGACCTGGCGGACCAGCCCGGAAACCGCGGCGGTGGACGCCTCGTACGTCGGCTGGGCGCCCATGCCGCCTCCCAACTATGTCCCGCCTCCGGGTTATTATCCCCCCGGCGGGTATGCTCCGGGGGTATCGCCCATCGATCTCATCACCGCGCCGTTTTGGATTTTCGCCCGGGCCGCCCAATTCCTCCTGGGCTTCGGCCAGCCCTATGTCCCCAGCTATTCCTATAACGGCTGCGGCTGCCTGGCGCCGGTGACTTACGTTCCGGTGCTTTTCCCCCGGACGGTGTTTCTCACCAACTACGTGGTTAACCCCTTCCACCCCCGGGCGTTCTTCGCGTTCGGGCCGCCCATCCCCTACGTCTCCCGGGTGACCCGGATCCAGCAGGTGACCATTAACAATTACATTAAGACGGTAAACGTCACTAAGATGGTCAATGTGACGGCTCCGGCGACGGTAATCAACCGGAACGCGGCTATCCGCCAAATCACCCCGGCGGCCCTGGCGCAAGGCCAACCTTTGCCCCGGGTGAAACCGGCGACCAACGTAAACATAACCCAAATAGCCCGGCCCAACGTGGCGCCGGTTCCCAAAAACGTACCCCGGCTGACCCAGCAAATTCCCAAGGCGGCCCCGCTTCCGGCCCAACCGCCTGAGCGGGTGCGCGGGATGGGCCTGCCTTCCGGGGCGGCGCACCAGGTAACTCCCAAGATGCGCCAGGAAATCCAGAAGGCTCCGGCGCCCGCGGCCAAAATGGGTCCGGCGCCTCGAGAGATGAAGCCCGGCGCTCCGCCGGTGGGGCCCAAAGTCGGGCCGCCAGCCGTAAAGCCGGGACCTCCCACTGGGGTTCCGCCGGCCAGGCCTCCGGCTATAAAACCAGGGCCTCCGTCCGCGGTTCCGCCTTCTGGGCCTCCGGCCGTGAAGCCCGGACCTCCGCCTGAGCGCTTCAAAGCCCGGCCGGCGCCTTCCAATGGACAGCCCCGGTCTCCGGTGATGCAGCAGCCTGCCCCCCGGCCGGCGCCAGCGCCCAGGACCCAGCCTCAGCCCCAGGTGCGGCCGCCGGCGCCCATGAAACCGCAGGCGCCGCCCCAGCAGCCGGGGCAGCAGGAGAAACCGAAGCCCCAGCAGCAGAAGAAGCAGCTACCCCAGTAAAGGGAGCTGCATGACACCCCGTGGCCGCCAGATGGCGGCCACGGACCTCCTCTCCGGAGCTTACCCAAGAAAATGTTAACCTTACCCGCGGAGTAGATAATTTTTTTGTAGTCACCCAACTTTATTAGTGCTAAGGTAAGAGCACAATAATTATGTGCAATTATTCAAGGGTACGTGGTGGATGTGACAGGGTTTTCTAACTTTTATCAGGAGTGTTTATGAAATCGCGAAAAATTCTTGCACCCTTCCTGTTTGCGGTGACCCTGGGGCTTTGCCTGATGCTGGTCACCGGCGCGTCCCAGCCGGCCCAAGCCGGATGGGATGAAGCGGCCATTTTCTATGAAGAATTGACTAATTACGGAACCTGGTATGAAGACCCGGACTACGGTCCGGCCTGGTACCCCACCCAGAATCCCGGCATAGAGCCGCCCAAGACTTACGATGAGACATATCGGTTCTATGTGGATGGCCGGTGGAACATCGTTGAACAGGGTTTTATCTTTGAAAGCGAGGAACCCTGGGCCTGGGCCACTTACCACTACGGCAACTGCGCCATTAACCGGGAAGGCCGCTGGATCTGGGTGCCGGGCACTACCTGGTATCCCAACACCGTGGTCTTTAAGACCAGTGACGATTATGTGGGCTGGGCCCCCGTACCGCCTCCCAAAATAACCCCGGCCACCAGCATCGCCATGCCGGAAGAGGTGACCGCGCCCCCGCCGGTGGCGCCGCCGCCAATTCCGGTGACGCCCCCGCCGGTGGCGCCGCCAATTCCGGTGACGCCCGCGCCGGTTACAGAGCCGGTTTACGAGCCGCCGGTCACGGAACCCGCCTATTTCCCTGAACCGCTCTACCCGGCCCCCCCGCCGCCGGACTATCCGGTGCCGGTGGAGCCCACATACTATCCGCCTGCGGTCCCCGAACCCTGTATCCCATGTTATACTTTTGTTTCAGCTCCCCAAATGCTCCCAGGGTTCGGACAGCCTTACACCCCTTCGTTTTCTTACGCCAACTGCATATCCTGCCTGGCGCCTCCGGCTTATGTTCCGGTGTGCTATGAGCAAACCGCGCCGGTGATCAACTACGCCTCGTGCATAGCCTGTCTGCCCACGCCTCTCATTGCGGCGCCCCTGGCCATTGCCGCCATAGTTGGGGCATATAGTTGGGGGCCGCCCATTCCGTATATCTCCAGGGTGACGCATATCAGCTCGGTAAATATCACCAAGACCGTCAATGTTAACACCACCAACATCACCAATATCAAAAACGTGGTCAACAACACCGTCATCAATAAAAACGTCAATATCGCAAATATCACGCCCACGTCCCTGGTGAAGGGGAAACCCTTGCCGCCGGTGACCCATATCAAGGGCAAAGACGTGAAAAACATCAAGGGCCTCGGCAACCCTCACGTGGTGAAGTCGCCCAAGGACGTCAAGCCGCTGCCGCCCACCAAACTGGCTAAACTGACACCCAAGCCCCCGGTGCCCATCAACAAAGCCCCGGGGCTGGATAAGCTGCCCCCCAAGTCCACCCAGAAGCTGACTCCCAAAATGGAGAATCAGATCAAGACCCTGCCCAAACCCCCGGTGAAGCCGCCGGTGAAGCCGCCGGTGAAGCCCGAC
>VGSO01000087.1 GCA_016874945.1 Deltaproteobacteria bacterium | reverse complement strand
AGGTCATCCTTCCCCATACTGCACCACCGCCTCTTGTAAAACTCTATCTCGAAAATAACGGCTCAAACATTGAGATGTATTCAGATCGACTTTTCTGCCCAGAATGTCCGATAACTCATCCTGGATGGCAAAAAATGCCAGCCCGGGAACGTGACCCGGTTCAAATTCGACCAAGACATCGATATCGCTGTCGTCCCGAAAATCAGATCCCAGGACCGACCCAAAGATTGCCAGTTTCTTGATATGATGCCTGCGGCAAAACTCGGCGATCCTTTCTTTGGGAAAGAAAATATGCACCTTGGTTTTTAAGATATCCTTTTCCATGATCTTCATTACTGGGCCCTGACCCCTGGCCCCTGAACCCTGACCTCTGACTACTGATCACTGATCACTGTTTCTACGTCTCCACCCGATGGCTCAAGGCCTCTTTCAAGGTCTGCTGGTCGGCGTACTTGATGTCGCCGCCCATGGGGAGGCCGTAGGCGATGCGGCTCACCTTGACTCCCAGGTGCTTCAATGCCTGGCCTAAGTAAGTCGTGGTGGCCTCGCCTTCCAGGCTGGGATTGAGGGCCAGAATCACTTCTTGGACGCCTTCGGTTTTTATCCTTTCCATTAACTCTCTAATACGCAAATCGTCGGGGCCGACGCCTTCCACCGGGGAAAGCAGCCCTCCCAGGACGTGGTAATGCCCCTGGTGCCAGCCCACTTTTTCAATGGCCAGCAGGTCCCCCGGGTCCGCCACCACCAGGAGCTGCCCCGGCTGGCGGGCGGAATCGGCGCACAAAGGGCAGAGTTCCTGGTCGGCAAAGGCAAAACAGCGCCGGCACAGGCGGATTTGATCCTGTAGTTCCAGCAGGGCCTGGGCCAGTTCCATCACTTCGCTCTTAGGCGCCCGCAGCAGGTGCAAGGCCATGCGGCCCGAGGTTTTTTCCCCGATTCCCGGCCATTTGCTTAATGAGTTAATAACGCGGCGCAAGGCCGCGGGATAAGCGCTTTTTGCCATTCAATATCCTTTAACGCCGCAGTTATGGTGCGCCGTGCGCACCCTACATTTTATAATCCCTGACCCCTGAAATCTGACCCCTAAAACAAGCCCGGTATCTGCATCCCCCCGGTGAGCTTCGCCATTTCCTGGGCCATCATGTCCCGGGAGCGGTTCAGGGCTTCGTTGATCGCGGCCAGGATAAGGTCCTGGAGCATCTCCACGTCGTCGGGGTTGGCCACTTCCGGGTCGATGCGCAGGGACACCAGCTCCTGGCGGCCATTGACCACCGCCTCCACCATGCCGCCGCCGGCCTGGGCGGAAACCGTGCGGTTGCCCAACTCCGCCTGCACCTCCGCCATCCTGGACTGGAGCTTCTGGGCCTGCTTCATGATCTGGCTGAGATTCTTCAATCCGAGTCCTCCTTTTTCCCCGCCGGGCTGAGCCATTCCCCCCCGAAGACTTCCAGGGCCTGTTGTTTCAATTCGGCCATATCCAGGGTTTTCCCGGGCGCCGCCGCCGGGGTCTTGCGAGCCTTGGGGCTTTCCGCCGTCTCAATTTCAATGGCGTATTGGGGTCCGAAAAACTCCCGGACCAGCTCCTGCAGCCGGACCTCGTGGCGTTGGCTCACCGCGTTCCAGGTTTTCCCGGGGGCCAGCCGCACCCGGTGGTCGCTTAGGCCCAACAGCCGGCACTGGGAGAGCTTCCCGTACAGGGGTCCCTCTTTCTTGTTCTGGACGAATCGTAAAAACTCCTGCCACCGGGCCTCCAGCCCGCCGGGGGAATCTGTCTCCGCCGCCGCGGCCTCCGGCGATTCCACGGAAAACTGCGTTTCCTCCCGGTGGATTTCCAGCCGCGCCGGGGCTTCCGAGGCTACGCAGGGGCCCGCCTCCAGCCGCCGCTCCAGGCTCTCCAGCCGTTTGAGCCATTGGGCGAGCGGCAGCACCGGCTCCAGGTGAATCAGCTTGAGCAGCAGCACTTCCAGGGCCAGCCGGGGCTGGGGCACCCGTCGCAGGTCCTCTTCTCCCTGGAGGAGCACGCTCATGAGATTGTGCAGATGGGGCGGCGACGCCTCCCGGGCCAGGCGGCAGAGTTCCTCCCATTCCGAATCCGCCACCGCCACCAGGTGGCGGGCTTCGGGGTGGAGCCCCGCCAGCAGCAGGTGTCGCAGATACAGGATCAGGTCCTGGTAAAAGCGCTTCAGGTCCTGGCCCTGGGTGTAAAGCTCTTCGATGATTTCCAGCAGGGCCGGGGCCTGGCGGGTGAGAATGGCCGAAAGCGCCCCCAGGAGCGCGCCATGCTCCGTCACCCCCAGGATGCGGGCGATTTCCGAGGCGGTGACTTTATCGCCCCCGAAGGTCACCACCTGGTCCAGGAAACCCTGGGCGTCCCGCAGTCCCCCTTCCGCGGCCCGGGCGATCAGGGCCAGCCCTTCGGAGTCTATTGCCCAACCCTCCTGGCGGGCCAGCTTTTCCAATTGCTCCTGGATCACCCCGGTGGGGATGCGCCGGAAGTCGTAGCGCTGGCAACGGGACAGAATGGTCACCGGCACCTTGTGCGCCTCGGTGGTGGCCAGGATGAACACCGCGTGGGCCGGCGGCTCTTCCAGGGTCTTGAGGAGGGCGTTGAAGGCCGGCGGGGTGAGCATGTGGACTTCGTCGATGATGTAAATCTTGAACTTGCCCTGGGCCGGCAGGTATTTGATTTTTTCCCGGAGATCCCGGACCTCGTCAATACCCCGGTTGGAGGCGCCGTCGATCTCAAGAACGTCCAGGAAGGAGCCGGCGGTGATGTCTTTGCAGACCTGACAGTTGTTGCAGGGATGGGGGGTGGGGCCGCCCGTCAGGCAGTTCAGGGCCTTGGCCAGGATGCGGGCCACCGAGGTCTTGCCCGTGCCCCGGGGGCCGCTGAATAGAAAGGCGTGGGCGATGCGGCCCTGGGCCAGGGCGTTTTGCAGGGTCCGGGTGATGGGCTCCTGGCCCACCACCTCTTCAAAGTTTTGGGGCCGCCACTTGCGGGCTAGGACCTGGTAGCTCATGAGGTTTTCGGTCTTCGGTCTTCGGTAAAAGATATCGGTTAATATTCGGTCGTATCTTGGGCCAATAGAAACGGAAACAATATATTTAAACGATGTCGTTACGATTGATTGCCTTTACCGGAAACCGAAGACCGAAAACCGAAAACCGTCTTTAAAATGGCGGAGAGAGAGGGATTCGAACCCTCGGTAGGTCTTTTGGACCTACACACGATTTCCAGTCGCGCCCCTTCAGCCTCTCGGGCATCTCTCCGCGTTAGTGGTGATTAAACTCGTTCCCAAGCTCCGCTTGGGAACGGACATTTTTGGTCCAAGCTCTGCTTGGACACCTTATTTACTGCTCACTGCTTACTGCTCACTGCTCACTTTTCCTTGGGCTTGGCCACCAGGATGTCATAATTCTTCTTTTCCGACTCCGGCAAGGCATTATACTCTTCTTCGGTGATAATGCAATCCATGGGCAGGCTGCCCATGTCCTCCCGGTACTGGCTTTTCTCCCCTAGATAAATTTCGCAGTTTTTATTAATATATGTGAGTCCCATGGAACCTCCGTAACAGGGCCATTTACCTATTTTTTCAAATCTTTATAAACCCGGCTGCGATGCTGAATGGTGCCAATAAAGAGGATTTTTTCAGCCTCTCTTACCTCATAAACGATCCGCCAGTCGCCTGCTCTTGAATAACGTTGCCCCTTGATCATCTCCAATTCATCTGATATGCGCCGTTCATAAGGGTTTAACGACAATTGGTCTATCTTCTCACGGATGCGGGCCGCCGATTTTCGATCCAGGCGCCCCAAGACCTTATCAGCCCGATGAGACACCTCAACGGCATAGCTCATAGGCTATGCTTTCGCTTACATTCTTCCCAAGAGATGTGTTCTCCCCGGTGAATCTCCTCGATTCCTTCCTGAATGTCCGCCAAGTCCTCCGGGGAAAAATATTCTTTCGTGATTTCGTCGTAAAAATCCTCTAAGATTCTGGCAAATAACTCGCCTTGGGGACCTCGAACTACAGCCTTGACTTTATTCAGGAGGTCTGCAATAAAATCTTCCTCCCGCAGACCACCCTCCATTTTTATCTGTGTCGGTTCCATCGGCTATTCTCCCAGGGACATCGAAAGGGATTTTCAACTAACTCAACTAAAAACTAATAACTGCTTTTAATGGCGGAGGGGGTGGGATTCGAACCCACGTGAGGGTGATTAGCCCCCAAGCCGATTTCGAGTCGGCCCCGTTACGGCCTCTTCGGTACCCCTCCTTAGAATACGGTTTTCGGTTTTCGGTCTTCGGTTTTCGGTAGGGGCGGGGTTTCCCCGCCCTTTAAGCGGGCGGCAGAATACCGCCCCTACGCCTCAGGTTTCGAAAAATCCACTGCTTGGCCAGAAAATTATGATGCGTAAAACGCACCCTACAGGCGCCGGGCTTGGAAAAAATCCTGCAGCAGCGCCCGGCACTCTTCCTCCCGCACTCCTCCCGTCACCTCCAGGCGGTGGTTGAGGCGCGGGTCTTCGGGAAGGCGGTAGAGCGAGACGCAGGCCCCGGCCTTGGGGTCCGGCGCGCCGAACACCAGACGCCGCACCCGGGCGTGGAGGAGCGCCCCCACGCACATCATACAAGGTTCAATGATAACATAAAGGACGGTCCCCGGCAACCGGTAATTCCCCCGGAGAGCCGCGGCCTGCCGCAGGACCAGGATTTCGGCGTGGGCCGTGGGGTCGTTCAGGCCGATGGGCCGGTTGCCGGCCCGGGCCAGAATCTCCCCCCGCTCCCCTACCAGCACCGCGCCCACGGGCACTTCCCCGGCGGCCATAGCCTCCCGGGCCTGCTCCAGGGCTAAGCCCATGTAAAATGAGTCGTCGTGCATAAAACCATAAAGAGACCTCTGCAAAACAGCTAAATGGCGAAATAAATTGACTTCAATGCCCCCCCTCCACTCGGTGGGGGGTAGTTGGGGGGAATTGGGCTAAATGACTTAACCATCTTAATTAACGCAACATTTTGCCACCCCCACCCTAACCCTCCCCCCTCAAGGGGGAGGGGATTTTTAGGAATCGCCGTTCAATTAGGCATTTTGCAGAGATCTCCTGTGTCTTCGTGGTTAGATCATTCTCTCCCGCAGATGTCCCCCATGAGGCAAGGCTTCCCCGGCGGCTTACGGCAGTAGTCCCGGCCCAGCCGCACCAAGGCCGCTTCCAGGTCGGCGAAGTCTTTCCCGGGAACGGGCTGACGCCGCCAATGCTCCTCCAGGCCCCTAAGGGCTTCCCAGGGGTCAAGGCCGGGGGGCGCAAGTTGCAAGTGGACCGCCGCCTGCAAGGCCAATTCCCCCAGGGGCGGCGCCGCTTTTTCCCAGATGCCCCGCAGTTCCCTTAAAAAGATGTTGGCCGTGGCCGCGCCGATGCCCGGCGCCAAGGCCCGGAGTCGCGCCTCCAGGCCCGGGTAATCAGCGGAAACCTGGTGCAGCCTTTCCAGGGAGCCCTCATACTCCTCCACCAGCGACCCCATCACCTTGATGAGCTTGGTGGAGGTTTGGTAGTCATACCGGGTATAGCCCCCTTCATCCAGGAGGGCCACCAGGTTATCCCAGCCCTGTTCCAGGATGGCGTTGGGAGCATAGATTCCCCGGCTGGCGAAAACCCGGTAGGTGCGGGCCGCGAGACTACCGGAAATGCGGGCCCCATAAAAGATGGCGGCCAGAAACCACTTCTGCCGTTCTTCCGCCCCGGCCCTCAGGTCAAGGCCCAGTTCCCCGGCAAACTTTCCCGGAATCCGGCCCAGCAGTTGGGCCATGACTTCCATGTTGTTCCCCATTTAGGGATGCAGGGTGGGCCTGGCCCACCAATCTGCCATCAATTCTGGACTTCCCAAGTAATACTTGATTCCCTTTCAAATGCAACAAATACAATTTGCAACTTATTGGTATTCCAGGTTTTCCTAACCGAAAACCGGAAACCGAAAACGGTATTATTCATGGTGGGCCAGGCCCACCCTGCGTAAAGATATTGTCATTATAGCTGAAAAGTGTAATGATTGGTTAGGAAGATCAACCCGTTGGAGTGTTAGCCATGTGCATGAATATCCGCCGGTCCTGCCGGTGCGGCAGGAATTCGGCCTATTTTCTGTTGGGGGACAACCTTCTGCCGCCGGAAGTCCTGGTGAACCTTTACTGTCCGGGATGCCGCGACCTGGCCGATGGGAACCCTGCCGCCATGCTGGAAGACTGCGGCTGGATCCTGGAATTCGACCTGGCCATGGCCCGGATTTTTTTGGATAAACGGGGTATCTCCCAACCGTCCACCCCGGAGTTCATCTTCGATAAAGGCTATCTCACCTGGCAGGGCTTCTCCCCCGGGGACCACGAAGCCAACACCCGGCTCCATCAGCGCCTGGCCCCCTTGATTGAAGAAAATCTCAACCTTTATCTCCAAACCTTGAAGTCCGAATGGCTGGCCCACGTGGCGGCTCTCAAGGCTGCGGGCTGGCGCAAGGCCTTAACAGCTTAGAGATAGCAGCACCATTTCGCCGAAAAGGAGAGGGAAAGATGCGAAAATCGGTTTGGCTAATCAGTGCGCTCCTGGGAATCTCTCTGATGTTGGTGGCGCTGCCCGCCCTGGCCCAATGGGGCGCGGTTCAAAGCGGCGTGGACGCCTTGAAACGCGGCAAGGAGGCGGAAAAGAAGCCCGCACCGGCCCCGGGCGCGCCCGCGGCCGCGGGCGCGCCGGCGACGTCACCCAGCGGGAAGCCCGTGTCCACCGCGCCCGCCACTTACACCAACAAGGCCCGGGGGTTTTCCTACACCATTCCCGCCGGCTGGAGCCTGGAGCGGGGCGACCCGGCCGGCAATGACCCCATTTTCATGAAGCCCGGCACCACCTGCGGCTTTAACATGACCATCAATCAGATGGTGCCCAGCTTCCCCCGAAAGGCCTCGGTGGATGCGTCTTATAAACAGGCCATGGAGGAGAAGACCATCGGCAAATACCTGGCGGTTAAACGCCGGGACCAGGGCGCCGTTATCGGCTGGGAGACCATTGAAACCGCGGAAAAAGGCTCCGGCGGGTTCCAGCGGATTCAGTGGCAGTGCTATGACGGCCAAAATTACTATTACAACTTCATGGCCCATTCTGAACCCAAAGATTTCGGCGCCAACCGTTCCCAACTTCAAGGAATCATCGACTCCATCAGATTCGGGGCCAAAGGCAAGTAGGCTCGGTGAATTCCCGTAGCCTGGAGATAATATCACTGGTGGGGAGCAGAATTTTTTCGCCCCTGATGTTCAGGGGGAAAAGGGGAAAAGGCGCAAAGGAGGTTCAATAATAACCTTTTTCATTTTCCCTTTTCCCCCCTTTTAAACTTAATCTCGTGGCCATTAAACTTGCGGATATAGAGTCGGCCCAGGCCCGGCTGAGGGGGATGGTGCTCCATACCCCACTGGTCTACTCTCATACCTTGAGCCGGCTAAACGGCCGGGAAGTTTATCTCAAGCTGGAAAATCTCCAGACTACCGGGTCTTTCAAGCTCCGGGGCGCCATGAACCGCCTCACCCTTTTTAAGGAGCGGGGCGAAGGCGATAAGGTGGTGGCCGCGTCCGCGGGCAACCACGGCCAGGGGGTGGCCTATGCCGCCACCGTCCGGGGCATTCCGGCGGCCATTATCATGCCCCGGGGCGCGTCCATCTCCAAGCAGATGGCTTGCCAGGGTTATGGCGCCACCGTGATCCTTCACGGGCAAGACCTGTCCCAGGCTTTGGAAAAAGCTAAGGAATTGGCAGCCGCAGGCTATGTCTTCATCCATCCCTACGATGACCCGGAAGTCATTGCCGGCCAGGGAACCTTGGGGTTGGAAATTCTAGCGGACCTGCCGGAGGTGGACGCGGTGGTCCTGCCCATCGGCGGCGGCGGCCTGGCCGCCGGCGTCTCCCTGGCCCTGAAAGGGCGCAAGCCCCAGGTTCAGGTCTACGGGGTGCAAACCCTCCAGGTGCCTTCCTTGCAGGCGGCCTTGGCCCACGGTGGGCCAATACCGGTTCCGGCCCGCCCCACTTTGGCCGACGGCATCCAGGTGCCCCTGGTGGGGAATTGGACTTTTCCCATTTTGAAAGAGTTGTTGACCGAACTGGCGCTGGTTTCTGAAAGGGAAATCGCCCAGACCCTGCTCTTCTTGCTGGAGGGCAAAAAAATACTGGCGGAAGGGGCCGGGGCCGCGGCCACCGCGGGATTTCAGGGACCTCTCCAGGGCCGCGACCTGGGACCAAAGGTGGTCCTGGTGGTGAGCGGCGGCAATATCGACATACCGCTCCTGGAACGGGTGGTGCCCCGGGCCTTGCTGGAGCGCGGCCGCCTGTTAAACTTACGGGTGGCCCTCAGCGACCGCCCCGGCTCCCTGGGTGGCCTCACTACACTGCTGGGCGAAGTGGGGGCCAACATCCTCCACCTCTTCCACGACCGCCTGGCCCGGGAACTGCCTCTCGATTTCACCCGGGTGGAAATCAACCTGGAGACCCGGGGTCTGGAACACAGCCAGGAAGTCCTTCGGGCCTTGGAAGCGGCCGGGTATCAAGTGGAGGAAAAAGTCTAGCCCGGACGCGGCCCGACGGTCAAAGTTTTCGGTTTTCGGTTTTCGGTAAAAAAAATTAACTAACTGGGCGAGGTTTCATGGGCGTTTCCCAACGTATTCAAACCGCCATAGCCGGCTCTTCCTGGATCCGGCGGATGTTCGAGGAAGGCGCGGAACTCAAGGCCCGATTGGGCCCCGATAAAGTGTGCGACTTCACCCTGGGCAATCCGGACCTGGAGCCGCCGCCGGAATTCAAAGAAGAACTCCTGAACCTGGCCCGGGACCCCCGTCCGGGGCTACACTCCTACATGCCCAACGCCGGACTGCCGGAGGTGCGGCAGGTCCTGGCCCGTCACCTGAGCAGGCTGCACCACCTGGAGTTTCAAACCGACGACGTGATCCTCACCTGCGGCGCCGCGGGGGCGCTCAACATCATTCTCAAAGCCATCCTGGACCCGGGGGATGAAGTGGTGGTCTTCTCCCCCTACTTTCCCGAATACCTGTTTTATGCCGATAATCATGGCGGGGTCGCCAAGGTAGTGGAGACCGACGAGCATTTCCAGATAGACCTGAACCGTCTGGAAGCGGCCCTGACGCCCCGGACCCGGGCGGTTTTGGTCAACTCGCCCAACAACCCCACGGGCCAGGTTTATGATGCCAAAACTTTAAAGGAGTTAGGCCGGTTTCTCATCCACCACGGGGGCCGCCACGGGAGCCCGGTTTATCTGGTGGGTGACGAGCCTTACCGCCGCCTGGTCTATGACGGCCTGGAACTTCCCAGCCTCTTTGCCGCCTATCCCCACACCATCCTGGCCACCTCCTTTTCCAAGGACCTGTCCATTCCTGGGGAGCGCCTGGGTTATGCCGCGGTGAGTCCCCGGGCCACGGGCCGGGGGGAACTGGTGGCCGGCATGATCCTGGCCAACCGCATCCTGGGGTTCGTTAACGCCCCGGCCCTGGTGCAGCGGGCGGCGGCCAAACTTACCGGGGTTTCCGTGGACGTCACCCGTTATGCCCGGCGCCGGGACCTCATGGCCCGGGTGCTCACCGAGGCCGGCTATGAATTTGTCATGCCCCGGGGCGCGTTTTACTTTTTTCCCCAGGCCCCGGGAGGGGACGACCTGGCCCTGGTGGCCCGGCTCAAGGAAGAGAATATCCTGGCGGTGCCGGGCCGGGGGTTCGGCCGGGCCGGCCGCTTCCGCCTGGCCTTCTG
>VGSO01000086.1 GCA_016874945.1 Deltaproteobacteria bacterium | reverse complement strand
CCACCTCGGAGCTTCGAGTAATACCGTTTTCGGTTTTCGGTCTTCGGTTTTCGGTTAAAATAAATAAGATTTATCAATAAGTTACAGGTTGAGTTTGTTGCACCTGAAAGCGGACACGGTATAAGTCCACCCTTTTTCATTTGTGCGGCGCATAAGCTCGGGCTTTCTAGGAAGCGGCACGCCGGCGCATCTGGACCTGAACTCCTGGGCCAGATGGCAGGGACGTGAAAACCAACTGAAACCCTGACACAACTATAAGGGCTTCCCGGTAAGTCTTCAAGAGCAACGCCGCTCAATATAACAAATCGTGCGAAGCGAAATTTAAATGGCATCAGTCCCATTATTACCATCGCGCCTGAGCCTGCGGCGGGAACACCATGAAAATTGATGTATGGGGCGCCCGACGCACTATCTTTGGGGCTCAATCCGGCAGGCTCCCCTTGGCGGCACGGAGGCCCGTCCCTTCCAGTAGGGGCGCAATTTATTGCGCCTGAAAAGCGGGCGTGATAAATCACGCCACAACTGTTGCCTTTCGACTGCGACTTGGTATCAGGATTTCAACGGAAGCTGGAGGCGGGTGATTTCCTGGCAGCGCCCCTGGGAGTCAATATTCAGGACCACTCCCTGGACTTGGAGATTCTGGGAGGCCACCTTGAAAGGCTGGGGGCGCTGGGTCAGGAAGCGCTCCAGGATGATCTCCTTTTTCATGCCGATGACCGAGTCCACCGGGCCGGTCATGCCGGCGTCGGTGATGTAGCCGGTCCCCCGGGGCAGGATCCGTTCGTCCGCGGTCTGCACGTGGGTGTGAGTGCCCACCACGGCGCTGACCCGGCCATCCAGGTGCCAGCCCAGGGCCAGCTTTTCGCTGGTGGCCTCGGCGTGCATGTCCACCAGGATGACTTTCACTCCCGGGGGGAGTTCCTCCAAGACTTGATCCGCGGTGCGGAAGGGGCATTCCAGGGTGCTCATGAAGACCCGGCCTTCCAGATTGACGATGGCTGCGGGCTCTCCCGCGGCGGTCTCCACAAGGGTGAAACCCTGGCCGGGAGTACCGGGGGGATAGTTGGCAGGCCGGAGCAAGCGGTCACTGTCTTCCAGGTAAGGAATGATTTCCTTGTGCTTCCAGATATGGTTGCCGCTGGTGAGGACGTCGATGCGCAGGTTGAAGAGCTGCTCCGCCACCTGGGGGGTGATGCCGATGCCTCCCGCGGCGTTTTCGCCGTTGGCCACCACCAGGTCAATGGCGTGGCGGTCCACGATGCGGTCCAAAAATTCTTCCACCGCCCGCCGCCCGGGGGCGCCCACGATGTCGCCGATGAACAGAATCTTCACTTTAGTGGTGAGCCTTCCGCTGTTTCCAATTTACCCTTTAACCTGTTGATTATTCTCGCCCTCTAACCGAAGACCGAAAACCATATTTTATCGGGCGTATTCCACCGCCCGGGTTTCCCGGATGACCGTAACCTTGATCTGGCCCGGATAGGTGAGGTCCTGTTCGATTTTTTTGGCCACCTCCCGGCTGAGCAGCGCGGCTTCCTCGTCGTTCACCTTTTCGCTTTCCACGATGAGGCGGATCTCCCGGCCCGCCTGAATGGCGTAAGTCTTGCTGATGCCGCTGAAGGACAGGGCCACCTTCTCCAAATCTTCCAGGCGCTTCACGTAGGTTTCCAGCATTTCCCGCCGGGCGCCGGGGCGGGCGCCGGATAGGGTGTCCGCGGCCTGGACCAGCACCGCGAGCACGCTTTCCGGCGGAACGTCTTCATGATGGGCGGCGATGGCGTGCACCACCTTGGGAGACTCGCCGTGGCGTTTGGCCAGGTCGGCGCCGATCAGGGCGTGGACCCCTTCGGCCTCATGGTCTACGGCCTTGCCGATATCGTGCAGGAGGCCGGCCCGCTTGGCGTGTTTGACGTTGAGTCCCAATTCCGCGGCCATGATGCCGCACAGGAAGCAGACTTCGATGGAATGCTGCATGACGTTCTGAGCGTAGCTGGTGCGGAATTTCAGCTTGCCCACGAGCCTGATGAGGTCCGGATGGAGGCCGTGGACCCCGGAGTCAAAAGCCGCCTGCTCGCCGGCTTCCCGAATGCTCACCTCCATCTCCTGGTTGATCTTTTCCACGATTTCTTCAATGCGGCCCGGGTGAATGCGGCCGTCGGAGATGAGGCGCTCCAGGCTGCGGCGGGCCACTTCCCGGCGGATGGGATTAAAGGCGCTTAAGATGACGGCCTCGGGGGTGTCGTCAATGATGATGTCCACTCCGGTGGCGGCTTCCAGGGCCCGGATGTTGCGGCCTTCCCGGCCGATGATGCGCCCTTTCATCTCCTCATTGGGCAGCGGCACCACCGATACGGTCTGCTCGGCCACGTAGTCCGAGGCGTAGCGTTTGATGGCCAGGGAGATGATTTCCTTGGCCTTGCGGTCCCCGGTTTCCCGGGCCTCGATTTCCAGGCGCTTAACCATGCGGGCGGCGTCCACCCGGATTTCCCGCTCCATGCTCTGAAGGAGAGATTCCCGGGCCTGGGCGGCGGTCATGCCGGCCAATTGCTCCAGCCGGGCATTCTGTTCCGCTATGAGTTGCTGGTAGCGCGCCGCTTGCCCCTTTAACTCTTCTTCCTGCTGGGCCACGGATTTGTGTTTTTTCACCAGTTCCGCGTCCCGGTCGTCCAGGAGGTCCCCTTTCTTCTCCAGGTGTTCCTCTTTCTGGAGCAGGCGCCGCTCCAACTGATTAAGCTCCTGACGGCGGTCGTGGGTTTCCTTCTCAAAGTCCAGCTTCATTTGCAGGATTTGGTCCTTGGCTTGCAGCCGGGACTCTTTTCTAATGTTTTCCGCTTCTTTACGGGCTTCATCCAGGATCTTTTTCCCCAGGGCCTCCAGGGACCCTCGGTGGCTGTCCATCACGTATTTGCGATAGCAAAAGCCCGCCAGGAAGCCCAGACCCAGGGTCAATCCAGCGATTAATATAATCCAGATAGTCATGGAAGTTTCCTTTTGCCCAATATGTTGACCGGCCCGCTTCACCTTCCGAAGAAGCCGGGGCCAGACCATTATGTAAGGTGCGAACCGCGCACCGGTTGTGGCACGTAAGATGCGCCCGATAAATGGGGCTTTCCAAAAGCAGACTAAAGGCAGGGGTCTGAGGATGCGGCCTTAACAGCCGCACAGGGATGAGTCCTGGACGGAAAAAATGGGCGGTTGGCTGATCTGGGGTGGTCAGCCGGACTCAAAATTTGCCAAAATTTCCCTGAGGTTAGGGAGATTACTGTTTTATTGAGCTGCCCTTTCCACTTCTCCCAGTATCGCGATTATCGTTGACCCAAAAATTTCGGGGGTGGCCAAATGCTTTACCAGTCTTTCCGCCGGTTACATTATTTCCGCCGGCGCGGTATTTATTCCCACGCCGGAATTAATGGGGATTATCCCTGTCTCCCTTGCTCCATGCCTTCCCTTCCCTGGAAGAAGCTGCGGCCCCGGGGGAAATAATCCCTAGCGGGAGATGCCGGACTCACGGACCAGGGGGGGGAAAAGAATCGTGCGTTTCCAGCTTCTGGAGCAGTTGTCTGGAACGCTGTTCGATATCAGCTTGGAGTTGTTGGTATTCCTCCTTAGTCTCCAGGCATTCGTATGCCAGGTTCAAGGCGACCAGGATGGCCAGGTCGGTGAGGGTGCTGGCCGGGAGCGCTCTTTGTATTTTCCGGAGCTGTTCGTCCACCTGCCGCGCCACGGCGTGGAGGGTTTCCGGAGCCACACTCGCTTTCAGATGAAAGGTGCGGCCCAGGATTTCCACTGCCACCGGCCTATGCTCCCGGTCCGGTTCTATGCCGATTCTCCCATATCTAAAATTTCCAGTCGGTTAAGAATCTTATCGATCCTCTGGCGGATCATCTCCCGTTCCCGGGAAACCTTTTCCAAGGCGGCCTCGGCTTCCTTGAGGGCTTGTTCCCTTTGGGCCAGGGCCTGCTGCAAATTGGCGTTGGCCTCTTTCAGGCTGCCCAACTGGCCGAGGACCGCGTTCAACTTTTGCTCCAATACGGTGAAGAGGTCTGCTACCACTCTTTACCCCCCTTATAATGTGATTGTGCTCTTGAGAGGCAGGAATGTCAAGAACTTTTACAGTCATAGGCCGGAGGGGAACCGGAAGGCAGCGGGTAAAAGGTGAAAATTTTTTCGCCTTTTTTTCTTTACCCCAAATTACTTTATGGCCTGTTGCAACTTGGCCGCCAGGTCGGTGTAACGGCGGACGGGGCGGTCGTTCTTGATGGCGATGCCCAAGGCCCGCTTGCTCCCCAGAATCACCACCAGCCGGCGGCCCCGGGTCACCGCGGTGTACAGCAGATTGCGCTGTAAGAGCATATAGTGGTGGGTGGACAGGACCAGCACCACTGCCGGGAATTCGCTCCCCTGGGCCTTGTGCACCGTCACCGCGTAAGCCAGGGTGAGCTCGTCCCGTTCCGCCGGGTCGTAAGACAGAACCCGCCCCTCAAAATTTACCTTGAGCTGGCCCGACTCTTCCTCAAAACCCCATACCTGGCCGATGTCGCCGTTGAAGACTTCCTTGAGATAATTGTTCCTGAGCTGCATGACCTTATCAAGACGCCGCCACGGGCGGCCGCCCCAGGTCCATTGTTCCCCCTGGGGATTGAGGCGCTGCTGCAGCTCATGGTTCAGCGTCTGGATACCCAGGGGCCCCCGGTGCATGGGGGTAATCACCTGGAGGTCTTTAACCGGGTGAAAGCCGTAGCGCCGGGGCAGGTCTTGCACCACCAGGTCCAGGAGGCGGGCTTTTAAGGCTTCGGGGTCATCCAGCTCTAAAAAAGCGAAATCGCCCCGGCCCCAGTGGGGCGGGATGAAGGGGAAAACGCCTTGATTGATGCGGTGGGCGTTGACCACGATGAGGCTTTCCCGGGCCTGGCGGTAAATCTGGGTGAGACGGACCACTTTAACGACCCCGGAATCCATCAGGTCCTTGAGGACGTTGCCCGGGCCCACCGCGGGAAGCTGGTGGGCGTCGCCCACCATGATGAGGCGGGACGTCTGGGGAACGGCCCGGAGCAGGTGGTACATGAGGAAGATGTCCACCATGGACATCTCATCCACCACCACCACGTCGGCCTTCAGGGGGTCCTGGGGATTGCGCTTGAAGCCCCCGGTCTGGGGCGACCATTCCAAGGCCCGGTGAATAGTGGCGGCCTCGAACTGGGTGGTTTCGCTCAATCTCTTGGCGGCCCGGCCCGTGGGGGCCATGAGCATCACCCTGGCCCCCAGGTGGCGGTACAGGTCCAGGATGCAGCTCACGATGGTGGTCTTGCCGGTGCCGGGGCCGCCGGTGACGATGAGGAGCTTTTCCTTCAGGGCCGCAACCACCGCGTCCCGCTGCTCCGAGGCCAGCTCCAGCTTGCGGCGCTTCTGGACTTCCCCCAGCAGGTGCTCCATCTCCAGGAGGGGATTGAGGCCGGGGGTGGTGACCAGGCGGCCCAGCATCTGGGCCACGCCGTTTTCCGCCACCCAGGCGGGTCGCTTGTAAACTCCCCGGCCCGCGGCCAGGTCCGGGATGAGGACCTTGCCGTCCCGGGCCAGACGGTCCAAGGCCCCGTCCAGGGGTTGGGGGGGAACTTTAAGAAGTTCCTGGGCCTCTTTGAGGAGGAGGTCTTTCGGGACATAGACGTGGCCCTCCCCGGCCATGGCGTCCAGGACGTGGATCAAGCCCGCGGCCAGGCGGGCCGGGGCCAAAGGGTCCAGGTTGAGGCGGGAGGCCAGGCGGTCCGCGGTGTTGAACCCGATGCCCTGGATGTCCAGGGCCAGTTGATAAGGATTGGAGGTCACCACTTCCCGGGCCCGGTCACCGTAGGCCTGATGAATCTTGGCGGCCTGGCCCAGGCTGATCCCCAACCCCTGGAGGGTCACCAGGATCTCCCGGATTTCCTTGTGCCCCTGCCAGGAGCGGCGGATCATCTCCACCCGCTTGGGGCCGATGCCCGGCACGTCCTTCAGGCGCTCCGGTTCGTCGTCAATGACCTTGAGGGTGTCCGCCTTGAAGCGCTCCACCAGGCGCTTGGCCATTTCCGGGCCGATGCCCTTCACCAGGCCGGAGGCCAGGTATTTCTTGATGCCGGCCACGGTGGCGGGGAGCACCGCGTACCACCACACCACCTTGAACTGCTCCCCCCACTTGGGGTGAATCTCGTAGCGCCCCTTGAGGTGGAGGAGCTCCCCTTCCTTCACCGCGGCCAGGGCCCCCACTGCGGTGACGGGCTGGCGCAGGCCCTTCACCTTGAGGCGCACCACCGCGTAGTGGCTCTCGGGGTCGGCAAAGGTGACGCGCTCCACCGCGCCTTCCAGGGTGTCCAGGGATTCCAGGGCTGCTTCTGAGGTGTCGGGAGGCTGGATGCGGGACAAAGGATTTTCCCGGAAATTTTTTTAGGGAATTATACCCTTTATCCCGAGAAGGGTTCAAATAGATATTGGGGGTATTGCCATAAGTCAGACGATGGATTACTCCATTCCTAACCTGAAATTCCCTGCCGCACAGGCTGGGAAGCCTGTGCTACTGATTCTGAGTTTCTGGTTTTTTCAACAAGAATTTGTGGTTAACCTACTGATTTAGGAAAGGAAATGGTAGGCAGTGCCCACCCTTTATTTTTCCTTTGCGCCCTTTGCGTCTTGGCGAGAAACAATATCATTTGGTTGCGGCCTTTAGACCGCGATGTGCTACCAAACCTTTTCATTATTTCCGAAAGTTAATGAATGGCTCGTTCCCAAACTCTATTTGGGAACACAAATTTTACCACAAGCTAAGAGATATTAATCGTTATAAATCGCAAAATTGTTCATTTTTCCTTCATGAATTTAAAGATCTTGGAGTTATTCTTGTGTATTAGTGCCTTAAAGACCCAACCTTTATACCATTCTTCAATGGACGTATCCAGACTACTTTTATAAAAAGCGATATTTTCCACAAAGTCCCAAGTAATGAGGTCTCTCTTTTTAGTTTCGGGGTTGAAGGCATTACAGGCTACAAATGGAGGATCAAATTTCTCGTCTTTACGTAAACATTTGGTGGGCATTATACGGGTTTCTAAATATGCTTCAAATGTACCTCGTTCCGTTACGAACTCCAGGCGAAACATAACTCCATGCCTTGCTTTCATGTGCGGGTCGTCTAGAAACTTCACCGGCTCGACCTGGCAAGGATAATTTCTAATCTTCAGGTTTGTAATCAAGGCTGGTTTGCCTGATAGCCATTCCCTTGATTGGTCTATCCGACGCTGGAGTTCCTTTTCTACACTTGCCATATCCATATGCAGACTCCCGATTAAATAATTGCTCTGAGTAATAAGTTTGAGAAGGGAGGAGAGTTTTTACCCGTAAGAGGTTAGCATTCAGAAACCGCCGAATTTCTCTTAGCTGAAACCCGATAACGGCATGCTGCCGTTAACCCTGCTTCTCCACCGGCTCGGTGAGGATTTTCTGGCTGATGCCCCGGCCCAGGGCCACCCGGCCGCCGTTGATGCCCACTATGATGAGGCCCCGGTTGTTCTGGATGACTTCTATTTCCCGGCCCAGGTTGAGGCCCAGGGCCAGGAGCCGGGCCCGGAGCATGCGCCCGCCTTTGTGTCCGGTGATTTTAACCCGCTGGCCGGCCGACGCGGTAGCCAGGGGTTCGCCCAGGAGTTCAAGTTCTTCGGTCATGTTAGTCATTATTTTCAGTTTCGATTTCAAGTTTGAGATCTCTGCGAAACATTCTTCAACGCGGGAAACTTGCCTTTAATCCCCCCCTCCCCACGGTGGGAGGGGGTGGGGGGGAGGGGGGCAATATGAGCAACTAGCTGTAATCAGGGAAAAACTTAGCCACCCCCACCCTAACCCTCCCCCCTCAAGGGGGAGGGGATTTTAATAAATCGCGGTTAAATCAGCTATTTCCCAGAGGTCTCAGTTTTGAGTTTGGTGTACCAGAATCCTTAAATCCAATTAAAAATGTAGGGGGCGTGATTTATCACGCCCGCCGGCTTCGGGCGCCATAAATTGCGCCCCTAGGCGCCCTGTTGACAGGCCGGGCAGTAGCCCTGGACTTCCAGGGCCACGATGCGATAGCGGTATCTTTTCACCCAATGCTCTTCCAGGTCCTGGGGGGAAGGCTCCTCGAACTCCACCATCTCGCCGCAGCCCAGGCATTTGAGGTGGGAGTGGCGGGAGTGGCCGTAAATATGCTCATAGTGCCAGTGGCCATCGCTGAAGTCCGCTTCCCGGATGAGGCCGGCTTCCCGGAACAGGGGCAAGGCCCGGTAGATGGAGGCTCTGGATACCTTGACCCCTTTTTCTCTTAACTTGAGATATAGCTCTTCCACGTCAAAATGGCCGTGAATCTCAAAGATCTCCTGGAGCACCCGCTCCCGCTCCAGGGTGCGCCGGAGGCCGCGCTGAAGGATAAATTCCTGAAAGACCTGAAGTTCCGATTTCATACCGACAAAACTTTAATGAGTCTTGATTTCAATAATAACCTATTCTCCCGAAAAATCAATAAGGAATTTCCCCGGGTAGGCAATGGGGGGATTTTATACCAAGGCGCATTCGAATGGGTATTTTCGTAGGGGCGCAAATTATTGCGCCCAAAAAGCGGGCGTGATAAATCACGCCACGTTTTAATTAACTAGTGTCACGTCGCTCAATTAATATGGTATAATGTCATCCCAGGAGGTGGCTTATGGCCAGAGGGATGACGATAAACATCACATTGACGTCTGAAGAAGAGCAGACCTTGACCATGTGGGCTAAGGCTGGGACGACGGAACAGAGGATGGCCAAACGAGCCAAGGTCATCTTGCTTTCTGCCCAAGGCTGGCGATTGACGGAGGTGGCCCAGGGCAGCGGTTTGAGCAGGCAAAATTGTTCCAAGTGGCGGGTGCGCTTTCTTTCCCAGCGCATCGAGGGACTGGCGGACCGGTCGCGGTCGGGACGCCCCCTCAGCATCAGCCCGGAAGTCCGCCTCAAGGTCACCGCCTTGGCCTGCACCACGCCGCCGGACGGGAGTAATGCTTGGACTCTGCGGCGCTTGGCCCGGGCCCTGAATGTGAGCAAAGACACCGTGCATCGTATCCTGAACGAAGGGGAGCTGAAACCGCACAAAGTGGAATACTGGTGCGGCAAGAGTCCAGACCCTGAGTTTGAGGAAAAGCAGGCAACTATCCTGGGGCTTTATCTGGACCCGCCCGATAATGCCCTGGTCTTGGCGGTGGACGAAAAAACCGGGATCCAAGCCCTGGACCGCACCCAACCGATGCTGCCGATGCAACCCGGCCGCCCGAAGAGGCAAACGGCCACTTACAAGCGCCATGGCACCACCTGCCTGCTGGCGGCGTTGTCGGTCCATGAAGGACAAGTGGAAGGCAGATGTGTGGATCGGCATACGCATCAGGAGTTTTTGGCCTTCCTCAAACATCTTTACCGCAAATTTCCCCGCAAGCATTTACATATTATTGTGGACAACTTTACGGCGCACAAGCACGAAAAAGTTCAAGAATGGGCGGCCAAACGGCGGCGGCTGACTCTGCATTTCACGCCCACTTACGCCTCCTGGCTCAATCAGGTGGAAATTTGGTTTAACATCTTCAGCCGCGATGTCATTCGCGGGGGCATCTGGCACTCCAAGCAAGACCTCATTAACCAGATTATGCTGTATATCCGCCAGTATAACCAGGAACGGGCGCACCCCTTTAAATGGACTTATACCGGCAAACCCTTAGCTGCTTGATGTACCATATTATTAATGAGACGTGCCACTAGGTCGACCACTCCACGCGAAGCGTTTAGTTCATGAACTGCATAGTGCAAGCCTTCGAAATGATCTCTGGGAGCGCATAAAGGGCAGGTATAACCATATTATCTGCCCCCCAAGGGAATATTTCCCTTGCCTCTGATCCAGGTTTTGGGAAATAATATCAAATAGATATTGGCCTCAATCTTTGCTTTGGGAACATGAGAAAGTTT
>VGSO01000085.1 GCA_016874945.1 Deltaproteobacteria bacterium | reverse complement strand
CATAGGTTCCAACAGGTCTTGAAGGAAGAGGCTCAGCCGACGATCCAATGCCTTGAGTTGTTGTGCTTTCATGAGCGCATTTTGCGCTCAAAAAAGGCGAATGTCAATATATACTTAACCTAGTATTACTAATTGGTATTAACGAAAGCTGGCAACCCCTGAAGCAAAATCCGGCATTAATGACTACCAGGGTTTGATCAGGCCCTGGTGGTTTTTAATAAGCTCGCAACCACTTGCTCCAGCCGGAGAAATTTCCCGGGTCTTTGGGCCAAAAGCCGGGCCAGGCTGCCAAGCGCGGCGGGAATGTAGCGGGCAAAATAGTCTTTTTTCTTAACCTGGGTGAGATAGCCAAAAGCTCCTAAGATCTGGAGGCTGCGACACAGGGACAGGTGGAAGTATTGGTCCCGGAAGGACTCCTGGTACACTGCTTGGCGCGCCGCCAGCAGGTCCAGATAATATTCAAAAAATTCCTTCTGCAAGTCAGGTTTCAGGTTAACGTAAGGGTCGATGAGCAGCGCCGCCACGTCATAGCCCAAAGGCCCCCGGCGTCCCCCCTGGAAGTCAATGATCCGAAGGCGCCCGTCCTTGATCATCAGGTTGCGGGATTGATAGTCCCGGTGTAGGAAATACTTCTCCCCGTCAGGTATGGCCCGGGCCAGCAGCCGGTCAAAATCGGGAGCCAGGGCTTCCATGGTCGCGTCTAACCCCAGGTAGCCCTGAAGAAAGGCGCGGACAAAATAGCCGCACTCCCGTTCCAGGAGAAAAGTACGGTCCACCGCGGGGGTGTCGAAGCACCAGGCCGGGTCAAAGCCTCGGACCCCGTCCAGTTGCTGGCGCACCAGGATCTCCAGGGCCTGGCGGTAGCGGTAGCGCACCTGGGATTCCGGGAGCCGCGCCGCCGCGGCCTCCAGGCTCACGTCCCCCAGGTCTTCCAGGAGCATCCAGCCTTCGTCCCGGCAGTAATGAAAAATCTCCGGGACCGGTATCCCGCGGCTCCGCAGATGCCGCCCGATGTGGTAATAAGAATCGTTTTCGTTAACATCTCCACCGGCGGCGCGGGGGTGATAGAGGATAACCAGGGTAGGGGTCCCGGGGAGGCGGAAAAATCGGCGGTCGGAGCCGTCCCCGGCCAGGGGTTGGGCGCCGGCCAATGATACTCCATGGGCCGCGGCCGCGGCTTGAAGCTCTCGGGTCAGGGGAATCTCCAGGGGATCAGGACTCATAGTCCACCACGATAATGGAGTCGCTGACTTCCTTGATATATTTCGCCACCTCCTGGTGCTTCGGGTGGACCTGGTAGGCCTGTAAGGTTTCCAAGGAATCGAATCGGGCCAACAGGGCTAAGTCGTAGGACCGTTTGGAACGGATGACGTCCACTCCAACCTCAAAATGGCGCAGCACCGGAACCTTCCCGGGCAATCCCGCCAGGGCCGCCCGAGCTTTTTCCATGCTTTCCGGGGAAGGGTCTTTGAGTTTGAAAAGAACCACGTGGGTGATCATAAAGTCTCTCCAAATTTAGGATTCATAGTCCACGGCAAAGATGGAGTCGCTGGCGCTTAGGATGCTCCGGACCACCTCCTGGTGCGCCGGGTGCGCCTGGTAGGCCCGGAAGCCCTTTAGAGAGTCGAACTTGGCCACTAGGGCCAGATCGTAGGACCGGTGGGAACGGACGACGTCCACACCCACTTCAAAATGGCGAAACTCCGGAATCTTTCCTTCCATCCCCGCCAGGACGCCCCGGACCTTGGCAATATTTTCGGGGGCCCGGTCTTTAAGTTTGAAGAGTACGATGTGGGTGAGCATGACGGGCCTCGTTAGGGAGTGAGCAGTGAGCAGTGAGCAGCAAAAACAAGCCGTGTTTATCTGAGTTCACCTGTGGTTTCAAACTAGAACCTGATTCCAGGCCGATTGGGCCACCTTCGCCCCCGGCCCCACCAGGCAGTCTTCCAGGGTAATGCCTGGAGCAATCACGGCATTATTCATAATCACCGTATTTTTCAAGAAGGCGTTGTCTCCCACGGTAACTCCCGGCCCCAGGCAGACGCCGCCGCCAAAATGGACGCCCTCGCCCACCGAGGCCCCCGGCCCCATCAGGGGATCGGAGATTTGGGGGAAAAAGGGGGCCAGATTAGGGGGTAGGTGGGCCAATAAGCGCCGGTGCGCGGCCAGATAATTTTCGGGAGTTCCCAGGTCTTGCCAGTAATGGCCCGTGACCACCAGGGCCTCCAGCCTTTCTCCCGCGGCCATGGCCTGCCGCCAGGCGGCCACCAGGTCGTAAGGGCCGGCGGCGGGGAGATAGCGGAAGATCCCTGGGCTGACCACCTGAACCCCGGTATAGGCCAGGGGGCGGCCCACCCCGTCCGCGGGCGCGCTGCCGATGCTCACCACCCGGTCCCGGTCCACCCAGACTTTATTGTACGCCGGATAGTCGTGGAGCGCCAGAGTGCTGATGGCCCCTTCCTGATGGCGGCGGTAGACGTTCTCCAGGTCCACGTCCGTGAGCACGTCGGCATTCACCGCCAAAAACGGGCCATCCCCCAGAACCTCCCCCAGCCCCCGCAAACCCCCGCCGGTGCCCAGAATCTCCGGCTCATGGCTCAACCGGATCTCCAGCCCTGGGGACCGATGGTCCGCCAAAAAGCGTTGCACCCGGGCCGCCAGATGGTGGGTGTTCACCGCCACCCGGGTGAAACCCGCGGCTTGCAGTTGCTCCAACAGCAGCTCCAACAGCGGCCGGTTCAACACCGGCAGCAGCGCCTTGGGCAGATGATACGTAAGGGGCCGGAGCCTGGTCCCCAACCCCGCGGCTAGGATGGCGGCTTTTAATTCGGTTTTCGGTTTTCGGTTTTCGGTTTTCGGTTTCTGAGCCTGCATAGCATATAGGAAGGGTACTGCCTCTTATTGCTTAAATTGAGTACGGGCCCGAACTGCTCACTGCTCACTGCTTACTTTTTATATCCAAACTTCCTGAGGATTTCATGGCGCCAGGTGCGGCCCTCTTCCCCCTCCACGCCCTTGGGCGGCAGTCCGTCCACCACCCCCAGGATGCCCCGGCCCTGTTCGGTCTGGGCCACGATGACTTCCACGGGATTGGCGGTGGCGCAGAAAATGCGGCACACTTCCGGGCACATCTTCACCCCGTTGAGGACGTTGATGGGAAAGGCGTTTTTAAGAAGAATGTTAAAAGTGTGGCCCGCGGCCAGAAGCCTGGCGTTTTCCGTGGCCGCGGCCATGAGGTCAGGATCGTTGCCTTCCACCCGGATAAGACATTCTCCCGAGGATTCGGAGAAGGCCAGGCCGAACTTGATGCCCGGAGCCGTTCCTATCAGGATTTCATAAAGGTCTTCCACGGTTTTAATGAAATGGCTCTGACCCAAAATGATGTTGGCCCCTTCGGGGATTTGGAGTCTTACTGCCTTTAGTTCCATGGTCCGCCTCGCCCTTCCATTGCCGGAATTCCTTCCCAGCCGATGGTTTTTTTGGTATTATAGGCGTGTTAAGGGCAAATAGAAAGGGCAAAGAGTAAAGGGTAAAGGCGTCAAATTCACTTGGTGGGCCTTTCCCGGGTTATTCCATGGTGGGAAATTTTTTATTATTTTTAACTGCCATTCTTATTCCGGCGACACCCGCGGGAGCCGCAGAAAAAGGTGTAAAAATCGGCCTCTATCTGCCCATGACCGGGGCCGCGGCGGCCATGGGGCAGATGGTGTATGAAGGGGTTCTGGTGGCCTACAAACTGGAGCCGCGGATTCTGGGGCAAAAGGTGGAGCTGGCGCTGGCGGACACCCGGAGCGACAAGATTGACGCGGCCAACGCGGTGAGCCGCCTCATTGAAAAAGACAAGGTGGCGGCCATCATCGGCGAAGTCATCAGCAGCGATACCCTGGCCGGGGCGCCCATCGCCGAACGGGCCAAGATTCCCAACATTTCGCCTACGGCCACCAACCCCCTGGTGACCCAGGGCCGCAAGTACGCCTTCCGGGCCTGTTTTGTGGATGACCTCCAGGGCCGGGTGGCGGCGCGCTTCGCCCGGGATACTTTGAAAGCCCGGCGGGCCGCGGTGCTCATTGACCAGGCCCAGGACTATTGCGTGGGGCTGGCCAGCTTTTTCATGGAGGAATTCAAACGCCGGGGCGGGGAAATCGTTTCGGTGAATTACATCCAATCCGGCGACCAGGATTTCACCGCCCAGATTTCCGTTTTTAAGGGGAAGAACCCGGAACTGATATACGCGCCCAACTACTATGCCGAAAGCGCCCTGCTGGCCAGGCAGCTTCAGGACCTGGGGATGAAAACCCCCATTCTCACGGGGGACGGGGCCCAGGTGCCGGAGCTGCTCAGCATCGGCGGCCCCGCGGTGGAGGGCATGTACTTCACCGCCCATTTTCACCGGGAAGGGGTGGCAACGGAGATAGGGAAGAAGTTCGTCAAGGCTTACGAGTCCGCCTACAACAAGGAGTTGGACGCCTTCGCGGCCCTGGGGGGAGAGTGTTATTTCCTGGTGGCCGAAGCCATCAAGCAGGCCGGCTCTTTGGATGGAGGGAAAATCGCCCAGGCCCTGGAAGGGATTCGGGATTTTCCGGGAATCACCGGGATCATCACCATGGGTAAAGACCACAACCCCATCAAGCTGGTAATGGTGCTCAAGGTGGAAAAGGGGAAGTTTGCGTATCAGACGACGATCAAGCCTTAAATGAAACCGCCGATGGATTTTGAAACCGCCGATGGACGCCGATAAACGCAGATTAAAATCAGATGGGATAACTGATAGAGTTATTGGGTGTATTTTTAAAGTAAGCAATACTTTGGGTTGTGGCTTCTTAGAGAAAGTCTATGAAAATGCATTGGCAATAGAGCTTCAGAAAAAGGGATTAAAAGTCAAACAACAACATGGGATTCAAGTAAAATACGATAATGTGATTATAGGTGAATTTGCAGCAGATTTATTGGTTGAAGATTCAATAATAATTGAACTTAAAGCTGTTAAGAATTTGGATGAGATTCACCAGGCCCAATGTATGAATTATTTAAAAGCCACAGGGTTGGCCGTATGTCTATTAGTTAATTTTGGCAAGCCTAAAGCCGAGATCAAACGTATCGTAAACAATTTTTAATCCGCGTTCATCCGCGTTCATCGGCGGTTAAAAACTTTATTATGGACCAACCTAAAATAAATATTCCCCAAGACCAAATCGCCGACTTCTGCCGCCGGTGGAAGATTAAGGAATTGGCCCTGTTCGGGTCAGTCTTGAGGGAGGATTTTCGCCCGGATAGCGATGTGGACGTACTGGTGACCTTCGAACAAGATGGAGGCTTCACTTTCGATAATCGGGTGGAAATGCTGGATGAGCTTGCCGAAATTTTTCGCCGGGGAGTCGATCTGGTGGAAAAGGACACCATCCGCAACCCCTTTCGGCGTCATGAAATCCTAACGACCAAAGAGGTCGTTTATGCCATTTAGCCGTCGGGACCCGAAAATCCTCTGAAATAATGACAACCATCAATGATTAAATCATCAATTATGAGTGATTAATGGCAGAACAAGAAAAAATATCCTGCCCTATCTGCAAGCTCACAGAATCTGTTGTTGGGGAGAGCACCGACTTTGGCAGGGACAGCTCATACTGCTGCCCTCGTTGCGGTCGATTCAAAATTACCGGTACTGCAAAAGCAATGGCCGAAAATCAGCAAACTATCCCTAAGCTATCGGCTTGGATCCGCGATCGCCATGAGAAAGAAGCCGATATCCCCGAAATAAATTCCGAAAGTTTGAAAAGGATTGTAAATTCTCTTCCAGATTACAGCCCCTCTGAGAAACAACTAATATTACTTAAAAACCTTGAGCGAAAATCCAATTATCCTGGCTACCCGGTTGATTTAAAACCTATTATTGATTTCCCTCTTGCATGGTCCACAACACCAGATGATTTTTGTTACTATTTGGCATCACTCCATGATAGAGGTTTATTGCAATTCAATAAAGCCGCTCTATTTCTCTCAGCGAGAAGTTTTGGTCTTTCCCTCAAATTACCAGTTACAATTAGTCCTGATGGTTGGGACTATTTAGAAAAGAGGGCATCTCAAATTGAAGAAAAAACACAGGTCTTCGTTGCGATGTCTTTTTCGCGAGAAATGAAGGCTGCATGGGAAAAAGCGCTTAAGGATGCTATTACCGAAGCAGGATATAAAGCCTATCGAATTGATGCGGAACCACACATAGATAGAATAGACGCAAAGATTATTACGGAAATCAAGAATTCACGCTTTCTCGTGGCAGACGTCACTGAACAGAAACATGGCGTCTATTTCGAGGCAGGTTATGCCTTGGGTTTGGGACTCCCTGTAATTTGGAGTGTGCGCAAAGATCACCTTTCAAAAGTTCACTTTGATACTCGGCAATATAATCATATTGTTTGGGAATCAGAAGAGCAACTAAAGGAACAGCTTTATAATTTTATATGTGCCATTATTGGAAAAGGTAAAGGTAGTAGCTCTGAACTCAAATAAACAACCACCCCTATTCACTATGGAAGCACGATCCGTACCCATCAATATTGAGGATGAAATCCGCAAGTCGTACCTGGAATACGCTTTGAGCGTCATCATCGGGCGGGCTTTGCCGGACGTGCGGGACGGGCTCAAACCCGTGCACCGCCGCATCCTGTTCGCCATGAGCGAGGCCGGCAACGACTATAACCGGCCCTACCGCAAAAGCGCCCGCATCGTGGGGGACGTCATCGGTAAATACCACCCCCACGGGGACACCGCGGTCTATGACGCGGCGGTGCGCATGGCCCAGGACTTTTCCATGCGCTACCCCCTGGTGGACGGCCAGGGGAACTTCGGATCCATCGACGGCGACTCGCCCGCGGCCATGCGTTACACCGAGGTGCGCCTAACCAAGCTGGCCCATGAACTGCTCCAGGACCTGGACAAGGACACGGTGGACTTTGTCGCCAACTATGACGGCTCCATGAAAGAGCCGCTGGTTTTGCCCAACCGGATTCCCAACCTGCTCATCAATGGCGCGTCGGGCATCGCGGTGGGCATGGCCACCAACATCCCGCCCCACAGCCTGGACGAAGTCTGCGACGCCCTCCTGGCGGTCCTGGAAAACCCGGATATTTCCCTGGAAGAACTCCTGGCCGTCATTCCTGGCCCGGACTTCCCCACCGGGGGCTTTATCTACGGAGCCGAGGGCATTGCCGAGGCCTACCGCACCGGCCGGGGCCTTATCCGCCTGCGGGCCAAAGTGGTGGTGGAACACAAGGCCGGCCGGGAATCCCTGGTGATCCGGGAGCTTCCCTACCAGGTGAACAAGGCCCGCCTCATCGAGCGCATCGCCGAGTTGGTGAAGGAAAAGAAGGTAGAAGGCATCTCCGACCTCCGGGACGAATCGGACCGGGAAGGCATGCGGGTGTTGATCCAGCTCAAAAAAGACGAAAACGCCCAGGCCATCCTGAACCAGCTTTATCTGCACACCCAGATGCAGGTCACCTTCGGCATCAATCTGGTGGCCATCGTGCAGGCCCGCCCGGAATTGTTGAGCCTCCAAGACCTCCTGCGCCACTTCCTGGAGCACCGCCGGGAAGTCATCATCCGGCGCACCCGGTTTGAACTGAAAAACGCCGAAGTTCGGGCCCACATCCTCCAGGGGCTGCTCATGGCTTTGAGTTATTTGGATGCGGTCATCGCCCTCATCCGGGGCGCGGCCAACCCGGCGGAGGCCCGGGAGCGGCTGATGGCGGGGATGTTCATCACCGAACCCCAGGCTCCTTTGACCCTGGCGGAGACCCAGGAAGGGTTCGCCCTCTCCGAACCCCAGGCCCAGGCCATCCTGGACATGCGGCTCCAGAGGCTCACCGGCCTGGAGCGGGATAAAATCGTCAAGGAGGCCCAGGAAGTGGAGGCCGCCATTCAGAGTTACCGGTTGATTCTGGCGGAAGAGGCCCAGGTGAAAGCCCTCATCGCCCAGGAGCTAAAAGACTTAAAGGAGCGCTATGGCGACGGGCGGCGCACCGAGATCGTCCCCCAGGCCGCGGAATTTACCCCCGAAGACCTCATCGCCGACGAAGACATGGTGGTCACCTTCAGCCACCGGGGCTATATCAAGCGCACGCCCCTGACCATCTATCGCAGCCAGCGCCGGGGCGGCAAGGGGCGCATGGGCATGGTCACCCGGGAAAACGATTTCGTGGCCCAGCTCTATATCGCCTCCACCCACAGCGTGTTCCTGGTGTTCACCAATCGGGGCCGGGTCTTCTGGCTCAAGGTGCATGAAATCCCCGTGGGGTCCCCCTCAGCCCTGGGCAAGGCCATCGTCAACCTGCTGCCCTTGGGGGAAGGAGAGAAAGTGACCACCATCCTGCCGATAAGGGAATTCGCGCCGGGTCCTTCGCTGGTGATGGCCACCCGCCGGGGCGTGATCAAAAAAACCGACCTGGTGAACTTTCAGCGGCCGCGCAGCGGCGGCATCATCGCCTTGAGCCTGGATGCGGAAGATGAACTGGTGGGCGCGGCCTTAAGTGAGCCGGACCAGAGCATCCTCCTGGGAACCCGGCAGGGAAAGATCATTCGCTTTCCCGCGGGTGAAGTGCGAGACATGGGGCGCGGCGCCCGAGGCGTCAAAGGAATGGCAGTGGCCGAAGACGATGCGGTGGTGGGCATGGAGGTGTTGCGGCCCGAAGGCACGATCCTCACCGTGACCGAGCGCGGCTTCGGCAAGCGCACCAACCCGGCCAAATATCCCCAGCACCACCGGGGCGGCCGGGGAGTGCTGGGGCTGAATATCACCAAGCGCACCGGCCCGGTAATGGGTATCCACCAGGTAAATGAAGACGATGAAATCATGCTGGTCACCGACGGCGGCAAAATCATCCGTCTGGCGGCTAAAGGCATATCCGTGTTCGGCCGGGTGACCCAGGGGGTCAAACTCATCGAGGCCGAGATGGAGGAGCGGGTCGTAAGCGTGGCCAAGGTGGCGGAGAAAGGCGACAACGGTGACGGCGAAGACAGCCCCGGACTCATTTGAAGCCCGTCCCGTGGGGGTCATCGGCGCCGGCAGTTGGGGCACCACTCTCGCCCACCTCCTGGGGGAGAAAGGTCTGCCGGTGCGCCTCTGGGTCCGGGAGCCGGAGGTCTATGAGGGTCTGCTCCGGGACCGGGTTAATCATACCTTTCTCCCGGGGATCCGTCTGTCTTCCCGCATCTCTTACAGCCAGGACTTTTCCCAGGTGCTGGAGGGAGTGGAGGTGGGAGTGATGGCGGTGCCATCCCACGGGTTTCGAGCCGTGGCCCGGAGCCTTAAGCCCCATTGGCCCCAGACCGCGCTGCTCCTCAGCGCCACCAAGGGACTGGAGATCGAATCCCTACTGGACATGGAAGGCGTGGTGCGGGAAGAACTGGGCCCGGAAGTTACTTACGCGGTGTTGGCCGGCCCCAGTTTCGCCCGGGAGGTGGTCCAGAAGCAGCCCACCGCGGTGACCATCGCCTGCCGCCGGCGGGAGGTGGCGCTGAAACTCCAGCGCCTCTTTTCCACCCCTTATTTCCGGGTTTATACCTCCCATGACGTCACCGGCGCCGAGCTGGGCGGCGCGCTGAAGAATATCTTCGCCATCGGCACCGGCATCCTGGACGGCATGGGGCTGGGGGACAACTCCCGGGCGGCCCTCATCACCCGGGGGCTGGCGGAGATGACCCGCCTGGGCCACCGCCTGGGGGCCAACCCCATGACCCTCATGGGACTGGCCGGACTGGGAGACCTGATCCTCACCTGCACCAGTTCCCAGAGCCGCAACTTTCAGGTGGGCCTCAAACTGGGTCAGGGTCTGACCCTTGCCCAGATCCTGGAAGGCATGTCCATGGTGGCCGAAGGGGTCAAGACCTGCCGCGCCGTGCACCTCCTGGCCCGGCGCCTGGGGGTGGAGATGCCCCTGGTGGACGCGGTGTACCGCATCCTTTATGAAGACCTGGCCCCCCGGGACGCCATCAAAAGGCTGATGACCCGGGAACTGAAAGA
>VGSO01000084.1 GCA_016874945.1 Deltaproteobacteria bacterium | reverse complement strand
AAGCGCCAGATTGCCCACCTTCGTCTGGCTTGCCGGGATGCGCTGGCCCATTGAACAATGTTTCGAAGAGACCAAGTCTGAACTGGGTCTGGATCATTCTCTGGCATTTGAAAATTAAACTGGGAAAAAAAAGCGCCACATATTACTCTATCGCAGCTTAGAATCCTGATGCAGGCGGTGCTTCCCCTGCGAGAATGCGATATCAACTCCCTGATTTTTGTGGTTCAGGGGATTCAAATGAGAAATTATCGCTCATACCCCTCACATCGACATAGAAAATTATCTTATATGTCGTTGTAGGGTTAAGATATTAATAAAATCCCAACTGTCAGCAATCATATTAAGCAAACCTTTCCTTTTAGGCTGAAAGCTGGAAGCTAAAGCAGCTTTCTCCCCTTATTTCCCGTTTCCTTTGAGCCTCTTGCAAAAGTCATGGTCAAAAGCGGAATCAACGATATTGGGTCGGTTCCCTCCCCCTTGAGGGGGGAGGGTAAGGGTGGGGGTGGCAAAAATAATTTGTATTATCCAATAGTTATAAACGGCTTCGCCCCCCTCCCCCTAGCCCCCTCCCCCCGTGGGGAGGGGGAATAGAAGCCGGAACCGGTTTTGCTAAATTTTTGTAAGAGCCTCCTTTTTCAACCTTTTTTTCTCCGGGAACGACCAGGGTTGACGGGGGGCGGCATTTTTGATAGGAGTGCAAGAAGAAGAGGAACGCCGCATGAACTTACTGGACTTGGGCATTGTCCTGCTGTTGGCCCTCATCACCTTGAGGGGTTACTACCGCGGCCTCTTCCAGGAACTGGCGGTCTTGGCCGGGGTGGTGGGAGGCGTAATCGTGGCGGCCCATTCCTATATCCAAGCGGCCGGTTATGTCCAGCCGTGGCTCAAGGACCCGCTTCACGCCCGCATTGCCGCGTTTGTGGCGGTGCTGGTGACGGTGTACTGGCTGACCCGGCTGGTAGCCTACCTGTTGCAACGGTTGTTGTACCATCTCTACCTGGATATTTTTGACCGCCTCCTGGGGGGCTTTTTCGCCCTGGCCAAGGGGGGCCTGATCCTGGGATTCGCCTTGATGTTCCTGGGGGTGGTGCTGCCCAAGGACTCACGCCTGTACCGGGAATCCCACACTGCGCCGCGCCTAATTTACATTGCCCGCCAATCCATGGAATTATTGCCTCCGGAATTCAAACAGCAGCTAAACGATTATTTGCAAGGGTGGCAGAAGGACAAACGCCAGGCCGGCGGCCAACGGGGCGGCATGGACATTAATGAAATGGAAAAGAAGCTCAAGGGGCTGGTGGACGAACTGGGCAAATAAATCAGTTTTCAGTTAGAAGATTATCGCCTTAACTCCGAAAAAAGGCAATCAAGGAAAACTACAATGCAAATACCCCTTTTTCGGAAGGAAATACCAAAGCAGCAAAAATATTGTGGCAAAGGCCTCTGGCCTGTGGGCAACATGGTAGATTCAACCATTTAAACCACAGGCTGGAAGCCTGTGCTACTGAATCCGAGTTTCTGGTTTTTTCGCGAAGATTTTGCCTGTAACACCTTGATTTAATTAATGTAATTAGGTCATTTTTTAGTTTGGTTGCGGCCTTTAGGCCGCGCTGTGCCACTAATACGGTTTTCGCTTTTCGGTCTTCGGTTTTCGGTAAAGATAATTACGGATTATCAATAAGTTAAAGATTAAGTTTGTTGCACTTGAAAGAGAAAATGGTATAAGTCATTGCTTTTATTCTTCCATCAGCAGGAGACACCCAATCTTCCAAGGCATTTTCGGAGTTAAACCAACAATCGGATTCAGCTATTTAGATTATAGGATCGGGTCATCGGTAAATTGCAGGGTGAATGAGCCAGCTATAATGCCAACCCGAGGCTTAATATTCAAAATTTTCACTTAACTCATACCTTATACTTGATTCCCTTTCAAATGCAAAAAATACAATTGTAACTTATTGGTATTCCAGGTTTTCCTAACCGGAAACCGAAAACCGAAAACGGTATTAACACTCGCCCCAGGAGTTTTCCCTCATGTCCGACCAGGTTTTACCCGAGGTGGGCGCGGCTATCTCGGAGTTTGTGGCCATCGTCAGGCGCCTGCGGGGCCCGGGGGGCTGTCCCTGGGACGCCAAACAGACCCCGGAAACCTTGAAGACCTATGTATTGGAAGAAGCTTATGAATTAGTCGAAGCCCTGGAAGTCGGCAACCCCGATAAAATCAAGGAAGAACTGGGGGACCTGCTCCTGCACCTGGTGTTTTTAAGCGACCTGTTCCAGGAGCGGGGCGATTTCGATTTCGCCCAGGTGGTGGCCGGCATCGCCGCCAAAATGATCCGGCGCCACCCCCATGTCTTTGCCGGGGGACAGGCTGACACTTATGAGGATTTGAAGCGTCTCTGGCAGCAGTCCAAGATCCGGGAAGGCAAGCCCGAAAGTCCCCTGGGGAAAATCTCCCCCGCCCTGCCGGCCCTGGTTCAGGCCCAGCGATTGGGAGAGGCCGCGGCCCGGCGGGGGTTCGATTGGCCGCATATCCAGGGATCTCTGCAAAAGGTGGAAGAAGAGTGGCAGGAGTTCCGCCAGGCCCTGGCCGAGCCCTCCAGCCCCGCCCGGGAGGAGGAGCTGGGGGATCTCTTGTTCTCCCTGGTGAATGTGGCACGCTTTCTCAACATCGACTCCGAAGGAGCTTTGCGCCGCACCGTTTACAAGTTCATCAAGCGGTTTCACGTGGTGGAGCGCACCCTGGCCAAAATGGGCAAGACTCCGGAAACCGCCACCCTGGAAGAGATGGACGCCATCTGGGAGTCTTGTAAGGAAGGAAGGGAGTATGCGACAGCTGATAATGACCAGTGATCAGTCATCAGTAATCAGTAATCAGTAATCAATGAACAGGGTCTAATGAGCATAGGCCAATATCCGCAAGCTACTGGTCACTGATCGATGGTTACTGATCACTGATCACTGGCCACTAAACTTGTCAAGCCCCGGCGATAAATGTTAATATTTTCCAAATCAAAAGGATTTTGGGGAAAATGAAATCAGGCCGGGCAATCAAACTGCTGTCCCTTTCCATCTCAATTCCGATTATTCTGGCCGGCGCCATTATTATTTCTCTCCTGTTTTACAGCTCCTGGCAGAAACTGAACGACAAGGTGGAAAAAATCTTGCGGGACCAGTTCAACCAGCAGCAGTTGATGCTGGCCCGGAAGATTGTGGACAACGTGGAGGCCTACGTTGATTTTCTGGAAAACGCCCTGTTGGGATATGCCGGCTTGTTTCAGACCGCCACTTCCGAATCCCCGGAAATAGCCATCGCCCTTAAAGAAAGGTTTGAAAGACATAAATACTTCGGGGTTCTGGCGCTGCGCTATTATGACCAAAAGGGCGCCCTGAAGGGTTGGCTAACGAGAAAGCCGGAGACGTCGGCCCTCGATAGTGTCACACTCCCGCGCAACTATCAGGAGTGGGCCAGGAATCCGGCCAACCGGGGGAAGCTCTTTCTGAGCAAAGACTTTATCTACCCCGCCCCACCCTTTAAGGGCCAACGGGTAATGCGTTTCATCACCCCTCTTTATTGGCAAGGCGGGCCTAATCAATTTGCCGGATCGCTGGAACTTATCATCGACCCCTTTTTCATCGCCCAAAAGGTCACCGCCGACGTCAAGTCAGGGCAAACGGGCTACGCCTGGATCATTGACCAGGACGGCGTTTTTCTGGCCCATTATGAAAAGGATTTTGTGGGCCATGACGCCATCCAGGTGCGCATCGTCCGGAATCCTCGGATTATCTTCCGGGGGCTGCGGGAAATGCAGGCCCGGTTGCTCATGGGCGAAGAAGGCGCTACTGAGTACGACTCGGGCTGGCACCGGGATAGATTGGGGCAAATGCCCAAGCTGGCGGCCTACACCCCCATCCGTTTCAACAAGGGGCTGGTCCTGGGGGTCACCGAGGTGGAAAAGGGCAACCTCTGGGGCGTCTGCGTGGTGGCCCCGGTGGAGGAAGTCTCCGGCACCGTGGCCGAAGTCCTGCACCAGGAGCTGTTCCTGGTGGGGTTGTTCTTCGGGTTGTTGCTCCTGGCCGGCGGCAGCCTGACCCTGGCGGCTTTGATGTGGAACCGCACTTTAAACCGGGAAATTGAGAAAAAGACCCGGGAGCTGTTGGAATCCCAGGGCAGGTTGGTTCATTCCGAGCGCTTCGCGGCGGTGGGGGAAGCCGCGGCCTTTGTCAGCCACGAGATCAAAAACCCCCTCATGGTCATCGGCGGACTGGCCCGGCAGGTGGAGCGGCGGCCCGCTGATCCCTCCTGCCAGGAAAAGCTGAAGATCATCCAGGGCGAAGTGAAGCGCCTGGAGTCATTTTTGGTGGAACTGCGGGATTTTACCCGGCCGGTGCAGCCCAGCAAGCAAGAGATCGATCTGAACCGGGTGATCCGGGAGGTGGAAGACATGATGAAGGAAGCCGCCCGGGAAAAGGGGATAATCCTGGTTGACCAACTGGCTTCTCATGTGCCTGCCGTGGAAGTCGACCCTAACCAGATGAAGCAGGTGCTGGTGAACCTTATCAAGAATGCCGTTGAGGCCACGGAGGCCAATGGCCGCATAACTATATCGTCCGGCTTTAAAGACAGCATGGTGTGGTTCGCGGTGCAGGACACGGGCAAAGGCATGCCCACTGATGTCCTGGAAAAAATTTTCCATCCTTTCTTCACCACCAAAGCCAAGGGAACCGGACTGGGGCTGGCGGTGATCCACAAGATAGTCACGGACCACCATGGCACCATTGCGGTGGAGAGCGTCTCCGGCCAGGGCACCGTGTTTACCATCAAACTCCCGGTGGCAGGTTGAACATGTTGGAGAACGGGTCAACCCCGGAAGTGCTGAAGGACCAGCGCAAGCGCTGGTGGGAGCGGGTCCTTATGGGCCTGACCCTGGTGCTGGTGGTGGCCATCACCTCTTTGGAAGTCTATCTGGTGCGCCAAGGCGGGCAGGAGGTGACGGACAGCTTACTGGCTTTCGGACTTCTCAATATCAACACTTTTCTCCTGTTATTGCTTACTTTTCTAATTTTTCGCAATCTCACCAAGCTGTTTCTGGAACGTCGCCGCAAAGTCTTCGGCTCCCGGCTGCGCACCCGATTGGTGCTCACCTTCATCACCCTGACCATGCTGCCCGCCATTTTTCTCTTTTTCATGGCCTGGCAGCTGCTTGCCGCCCGGGTTGACTTCTCCCTGGAACGGCAGGTGGAAGAATCGCTGGAGCGGGCCCTGGACCTGAGCCGCAATTATGCCCAGGAAATGGAAAACAAGCTCATGGCCGCGGGACGCCTTTTGGCCCCGGAACTTCGCAAGAAAGAAAAATGGATCCTGGAAGACCAGGAGATTTTGGACCCCCTGTTGGCCCGGTTTCGGGACGCCTATCAGCTTACCGGCCTGGAAATTCTGAATCCCGCGGGATATCCCCTGGCCCGGAGTTACGAGCCCAACGCCCCCCCATTACCCCGTCTGCCGCAACCCGAGGACGGGGAGGAAAAGGTGCTGCACCAAAAGACGGCCACCGGCGATTTGTTGAGCTATGTGCTGCCGGTAAAGGACCTCAAGGGTGCGCTTAAGGGCTACGTGGTGGTCCGGGATCTGGTTCCCCAGTCTTACCTGCTCCAGGCAGCCGCGGCCAACCGCAACCTCCAGGAACTGCGTCAGCGGCAGCGTTTGTTCAGCCCCTTGCGGGTGACCCATTATCTGACCCTGATCATTGTCACCCTCATTGCGGTGATGTCCGCGGTATGGCTGGGTTTTTACATGGCCCGGGAGATCACCACGCCCATCCGCCAGTTGGCGGAAGGCGCCTTGAAGGTGGCCGGGGGCGACTATGACATCAAGATCCAGCAGGAAGGCCGGGACGAAATCGGTTTCTTAGTGCAGTCCTTCAACAAGATGACCCAGGATTTGCAGCACAGCCAGGCGCAGTTGGCCGCGGCCTACCGCCAGTTGAGCGACAGCCATGCCCTCATCTCCGCCCAAAAGCGGGACATGGAGATCCTCCTGAAAAACGTGGCCGCCGGGGTAATCGGCATCGACCAGGAGGGGAGGATTATCACCATAAACGACTCGGCGGCCCAATTGTTGGGGGTTGACCGGGACGAGGTGCTGGGGCAGGACGCCCGCATCCTGGTCCCGCCGGGAGAATTCGACCGCCTGGCCGAGGTGGTCCAGGAGGCCCGGCAGGCCCCCCGGGGAACGGTGGAGAAGCACCTTCACCTCATCCTGAAGGATCGGCCGGTTTACCTCCTTCTGAAGCCCACGGTGCTCAAAGACGATGCCGGGCGGGATCTGGGGATGGTGATAGTCTTCGAGGATTTGACCGACCTGGAGCGGGCCCAGCGGTTGGCGGCCTGGCGGGAGGTGGCCCGGCACATCGCCCACGAAGTGAAGAACCCTTTGACCCCCATTAAACTGGCGGCCCAGCGTCTGCGGCGGCGCTATCTGGACCGCTTCGGGGACGGCGGCCAGATCTTCGACGAATGCACCCAGATCATCATCAGCCAGGTGGACGAACTGAAAAACCTGGTGAACGAATTTTCCCATTTTGCCAGGCTCCCCCACCTGAGCCTGGCCCCCCAGGACCTGAATCTCCTGGTCCAGGAGGTTTTGCTGCTCTACCAGGAGGCCCAGCCCCGGATAAACCTGGAGTTTCACCCGGATCCGGAGCTGCCGCCTCTGTGGATTGACCGGGAGCAGATAAAAAGGGTGCTGCTCAACCTCTTGGACAACGCCCTGGGGTCCATTTCCGGAACCGGCGCCATCACCATTACCTTGAAGGGTGGCTCGGTCCAGGGTATGGTGGAATTGGTGGTGTCCGACACCGGGGTAGGCATTCTGGACCGGGACAAGCGGCGCATTTTCGAACCATATTTTTCCACCAAGCGGGGCGGCACGGGTCTGGGGCTGGCCATCGTCAACTCCATCGTGGCAGAGCACCAGGGCCACATCCGGGTGGAGGACCATCAGCCCCAGGGGGCCAGCTTTATCATCGAAATTCCCATACATCGGGCGGATTATGCCAGCGACTATCTTGGTAGTGGATGACGAACCCCAGATTCTCCAGGTGATTTCCGGCATCCTCCTGGACGAGGGCTTTGAGGTGCTCACCGCCGGGGATGGGGAGATGGCTGTGAGGATGGCCGCGGCCCAGCCCCCGGATTTGGTGCTCCTGGATATCGCCCTTCCGGGGATGGACGGCCTGGAAGTCCTGAAAGACCTGAAAGACAAGCATCCCTCCCTGCCGGTGGTGATGGTGTCGGCTTACGGGTCAGTGGAAAACGCGGTGAAGGCCACCCGCCTGGGGGCTTACGATTTCATCGAAAAGCCGCCCCACGCCGACAAGATTCTGCTCACGGTGCGCAACGGCCTGGAAATGGCCCGGCTGGCGGAAGAAAACCGGCGCCTCCGCCAGCAGGCCGCTCCGGCCCGGGAGATCATCGGCGACAGCGAACCCATCCAGCGCCTCCGGGAACAGCTCCGGCGGGTGGCCCCCACCAACGCCTCGGTGCTCATCACCGGGGAAAACGGCTCCGGCAAGGAGTTGGTGGCCCGGGCCTTGCACTTCCTGAGCCGCCGGGCCCACAAGCCCTTCGTGGAAGTGAACTGCGCCGCCATTCCCGAGGACCTCATCGAGAGCGAACTCTTCGGCCACGAAAAAGGGGCCTTCACCGGGGCCTCCCAGCAGCGCCGGGGCAAGTTCGACCTGGCCCATGAGGGCACGCTCTTCCTGGATGAAATCGGGGACATGAGCCTGAAGACCCAGTCCAAAATTTTGCGCATCCTGGAAGAGCAGCGCTTCGAAAGAGTGGGGGGGAGCCGCCCCATCCAGGTGGACGTGCGGGTGGTGGCGGCCACCAATAAGAATTTGGAGGAAGAGATCGCTAAAGGAGCATTCCGGGAGGATCTCTACCACCGTATCAATGTCATTCCCTTGCAGGTGCCGCCGTTGAGGGAGCGGCAAGAAGATATTCCCCTGCTGGCCCGGCGCTTCCTGCAGGAACTGGCCCGGGAGAGCGACGGGCCGGCGAAGGAGCTGACGACTGGGGCATTGGAGGCCCTGACCCAATTGCCCTGGCCGGGAAACGTGCGGGAGCTGAAAAACTTCATCTGGCGCCTGGCCATTCTCAGCCCCGGGGAGATCGTTGATATGGAGGCGCTGGTCCAGGCCGGACTTCAGGAGCCGGAGATGTCTTTGGCCGAGGTAAATGACCTGGACTCCCTAATCCAAGAGAGGGATTTCCGCCAGGCCCGGGCAAGGTTCGAAAAGGAGTATTTGCGCCGCAAACTGGCGGAGTTTAACGGCAACGTGGGCGCCGTGGCGGCGGCCGTGGGCCTGGAACGCTCCCACCTGTACCGCAAACTGCGGGGCTACGGCCTGGAGGCGGAAAGGGAAGAATAATAGGGAACGAATAATGGAAGCTGCAATTAAAACCAAACAGGACGTATTGAAGATACTGCACCAAAACCGGGGTCGCCTCAAAGAACTTGGTGTAAGTCGGATAGGGTTGTTCGGCTCATTTGTTCGTGGGGAACAACATCATGACAGCGATATTGACCTTCTAGTGGAATTTGAAGCGGGACAGAAAACATTTGACGCCTTTATGAACCTTTCCTTTTATCTAGAGGAGATTTTGCAGCATAGAGTTGAACTTGTAACGGTGGAATCCCTTAGTCCTTATCTCGGCCCGCATATTATTAAAGAGGTGGAATATGCCCCTCTCGCCGCTTGAATATCTGCGCCATATCCTCGATGAAACCGAGTATCTTATTTCTGAGAGCCAGGGGTTGAGTAAAGACCAGTTCATGCGCAGCGAGACGCTAAAGCGCGCCTTTGTCCGAAGTATCGAGATCATTGGGGAGGCTTCGAAGAAAGTAACTGATGAACTCAAGCAGAGATACCCTGAAATCGAGTGGCGCGCCATAGCAGGAATGAGGGATCGGCTCATTCACGATTATTTCGGGGTGGACTTTGATATTGTCTGGGATGTTGTTCAGAATAAGATACCAGTCCTTCATCAAAAGCTAAAGGAGATACTAAAACAAGAGAAGGAACTGGAAGAATAACGATAGGCGCCGGTCTGCAAACGTTGGAAGACCTGGATTCCTTGATGCAGAAATAGGATTTCCGCCAGCCCGGGCAAGGTTCGAAAAGGAGTATACCTGCGGCGCAAGCTGGCGGAGTTTAACGGCAACGTGAGCGCCGTGGCCGCGGCCGTGGGTCTGGAACGCTCCCACCTGTACCGCAAGCTGCGGGGCTACGGCCTGGAGGCGGAAAGGGAAGAATAGTTAAGGATATTGAGGAGAGAAAGGATGAGCTTTCAATTGACCGCAATTATTGAACGTGAAGGCGATGGCTTTGTGGCTCTATGTCCTGAACTGGATATAGCCAGCCAGGGAGACACCGTCGAGGAGGCCCGGGATAATCTCAGAGAAGCGCTGGAGGGGTTTTTTGAATCCGCCTCGCGGGAGGAAATCAAGAATCGTCTAAGCCAAGAAATTTATGTCACCAGGATTGAGGTAGCGGTTGGGTAAGCTGCGGATTCTTTCCGGAAAAGAGGTCTGTCAAATTCTGACCAGATATGGATTCATGGAAATTCGCCGTCGCGGCAGCCATATAATGATGCAGAAGATAATACCGGGCAGCACCATTACGGTTCCAGTTCCTGACCATCCGCAGTTGAAAATCGGCACCCTTCAATCAATCATTCGACAGTCAGGAATTCCAAGAAGCGAATTTGAATCGTGAAAATATGGGGCTGATGGGACCGCGACTTAAAAATAGTGCCTGTCCCTAAAGGTTCACGAAAGAGTCTTACCATAATTGGCTTTGGATATAAATAATTTAAATTATTATTACAAAATTTTAGGGATTGAACCTGGTTTTTCACCTGAAGATACAAAACAAGCATATCGTGATCTTGTAAAGATATGGCGCCCCGATCGCTTTACCCATGACAAACGTCTTCAGCTAAAAGCGCAGGAGAAG
>VGSO01000083.1 GCA_016874945.1 Deltaproteobacteria bacterium | reverse complement strand
AGCCGGGCCTTTTTATTTTTTCTCCCTGCCTGAATAAATGTAACTTTAGTTACATTTATTTATTGCCTTTTTTGATGGATTAGATTAACATTAATTACATTGAAAAAAACAGGGGGGAAAGCATGGACAACCTATATTTAAACATCGGCTTCCTGGTGCTCGGCACCCTCATCTTGATTTATGCCGCTAAGTACCTGGTGGAGGGTCTGATCGGCATCGCCGCCCGGCTGGCGGTGACCCCGTTCATCCTGGCCATGCTGATCATCAGCATCGATCTGGAGGTCTTTGGCCCGGCGGTGATCGGTTCTTATCAAAACCTGACCGCGCTCTCCTTCGGCAGCATCCTGGGCACGGTGGCCTTTTTAATCCTATTGGCCCTGGGGTCGGCCGCCGCCATCTATCCCATTGAGCACCCAGACTTTCCTCTCAAATATATCTTTATATTTGGCGGGGTCATTGCCCTGGTGTTCGCACTTTCCCTGGATGGGAAGATCAGCCGTACGGACGCAGTGATCGCCCTGGTGGTCTATTTTATCTACATTGTTTACCTGATTCGGGATCTGGGACGCACCCGGGCCGCCAAAAGCGAGATCGAGGAGGCCGAGGGCGAGGTCAGCGAGATCGTCAAGGAGCCTACCTGGCATTTCCCCTTGATGCTGATTGGCGGGCTCATCGGCTTGGTGATCGGCTCCTTGCTGGTGATCAAAGGGGTGCGTGTCTGCCTGGGCGTCTGCGGCCTTGCCGAAACCCTTCTGGGGGTGACCCTCCTCGCCATCGCCGTCAACTCGGTGGAATTGGTGGAAGCCATCATCCCGGCAAAGAAGGGACATTCCGAAGTGGTGATCGGCAATGTGGCTGGCAGCTGCGTCTTCCAGTTGCTTTTCACCCTGGGAATTGCGGCCCTGATCCGTCCTTTGCAGGTGGAGCCGGTGGCCTTGTATTATGTTTTCCCGGCGATAACCTTCTCCTGGCTCCTGTTGGTGGTGGTGGTCTGGCATGGCAAAACGCCGCGCTGGGCCGGGGTGGTATTAATGGCCCTCTATATCTTTTTTGTAACGGGGACGGTGATACTGGGGTTGAGGATATGATGTATGGTAGGCCCAAACCTTTTGTCGCTTTATCCCCTTTGTTAA
Organism: Deltaproteobacteria bacterium; assembly: GCA_016874945.1. Taxonomy (GTDB): domain Bacteria; phylum Desulfobacterota; class Desulfobaccia; order Desulfobaccales; family 0-14-0-80-60-11; genus VGSO01. The sequence continues at coordinate 8,944 of VGSO01000083.1, read as the reverse complement.
AAAAATTAGTTTCCTCTTAAACAAGGAGAATCCTAATGAAGGTCATGTCTTACAATACTCTATTTGCTGGATATGACAACAATAATAACAGAAGATTTTTGGGGCAACTTGAGTTAATAACTGGGATAAATCCTGACGTACTGTTAGTTCAGGAGGCCAAGAACTTAACGTCCAATGGATCCATTATGCAGTTCGAAATGGAAAAACGTTTAAATATGAGAGGATTTATTGCTCAGGCCCCCCATACGGGGCAAAACACAGGCATTTTCATAAAAGAAGGCATCCAGCCTATAGCGGCAGAAGTTGATTCCATCCATTTTCACCATGCAGTTATGGTATTAAAGGTCAGTATCCCTACTTTTGACAAACCCATAAACTTCATAAGTGCTCATCTTTGCCCTTTTGGACCGCATGTTCGCCTAAGGGAAGTGTGTTACTTGACCAACTATGCGGTTCCAAATGAATTAACTTTATTGGCAGGAGACTTTAATGCGGTTTCACCATATGATCCCGTGCCGAAGGGATTAGACGAACTGCCATCACATTTCCAAGCCAGGTATATCGAGCCTGACGGCGCCGTAAACCATAGCGTCATGAAAACCCTTTATCAAGCGGGTTTTATTGATATAGCCCAGAAACTCGGAAAGCATCACATCCCCACAGTTCCAAGTGCGTCCTTCAAGGGAGCCGAATTTGTCCCCTTTCGGTCTGATTATATTCTTACCACCCTTGCGCTTTCAAAGTATGCCCAATCCTATGCGGTGATTAAAAATGACATCACTGATTATGCCTCCGACCATTACCCAATAATAGCTGAATTTTCCCCATAATTGTCTGCTCCTGGATTGAAAGGGTTTGTGTCTGTTATGATGAAGTTCTCAGCGCACCCTGCAAAATCTTAACTGAGAGTTGACAAAATGACTCTGGATGGTTCAGTTATTACTCGGGGCGGAAAATTGGTTAACCCGAAATGTAGAACAGCCGCCCCCGGCTGTTCCGTTGCAGGCGGGGGCGCCTGCTCTACACCTTCATCTGCTTTATGCTCCGAGTAATATGATTGACAACATTTCAGTTTAACGGCATGTTATAAAGATGAGATGGCTGTTTTTTTCCTATAGTCTGCCTGCCGAACCGTCCAAAGCCAGGGTTTACGTCTGGCGGCAATTGCGAAAGCTGGGCGCGGTTAACTACCAGTCGGTATGGGCAATCCCCCACTCCGCCGAGCGTTTGAACGAACTTAAGAAACTCATTGAGGATATTGAAAAATATCAAGGGGCCAGCCTCCTTATAGCAGGCAATATCTTATTGAAAGGCCAGGAAGAAGGCATCATCAAGGCGTTCGTCGACTCGCGCAATGAAGAATACCGGGAGATTATTGATAAATGCGAGGCGTTCTTCAAAGAAATCGAGTATGAAATAAGCCGTCAGAATTTTATCTTTGCCGAAGTTGAAGAAAATGAAGAGGAACTAGACAAACTAAAACAATGGCTCAAAAAGGTGGAGAAGCGGGATATTCTAAAACCGCCTTTGCGAAAGACGGCCATAGATAAGGTAAAGATGTGCGAAAAGATATTCGAAGACTTCGCTCGCCGGGTTTATGAACATAGTCACCCAAAAAGAAAATAGAGCCAAGCTTATGCCAAGGCTGCCGCTCCTAATGGGGCACGGGAAAAGTTTCCGTGCCCAATTTTAAGTCTTGAGCAGGTCCTCCGGCTTCAATCTGCCCGCCTCCTTCGCCAGCTTCAGAGCCTTAAAGGCCTTATAGTAGGCCGCCTTGTAATAGCTATACTCAGCGCAATATGTTTATGAATATGCGCGAATGAACCATATTAACGATAATCTACTGTAATCAATAAATAATTGGCCTATTGGCATGGTATCAAAATCATTAATCATGTCCATTTATTTATGACGCTATGTATAATAGCTGCTCTATATACGCACACTTGCTAAATATAATAAGAATATTGTATGGTTATCTTAAATGCATCTCATCCCTAACCACCATGTAATACGGTTTTCGGTTTTCGGTTTTCGGTAAAGATAATTACGGATTATCAATAAGTTACAGATCAAGGGCTTATCCGTAAATAACTCCGGCTTTTCGCCGGCGGATTATGGCTGCTGCTAAATGGATCAAGGCGATATAGCTGGAAAGGGTTTTTTCATAACGAACCAAGATTTTGCGAAACCTGTTGAGCCATGAATGGCAGACTTCTACGATCCATCGGCGTGCACGGTAGCCGGGAACAGTTTTTTTCGCCTCGATTTCCTCGCCGCGGCGCCGTACATGCGGGATATAGTCCCGGTCGACTATGCTTTGGTATGCAGGTTTACCGTCATAGCCTTTGTCGGCGCAAAGATGTTGGAGCTTGTCCGCCGCTGGCTCTGGTCGCTTAATGACAATGTTATCCAATACGGTTTCCAGTTGAGTTACATCATGCCGATTCGCCCCGGTGACGACGATCGACAGAGGGACGCCATGCTCTTCTACCAGCAAATGGCGTTTGCTTCCTTTTTTTCCCACGGTCCGTCGGGCTCGGACCAACCGCCTCCTGAGCCAAAGGCGCTTTGGTCATGGCGCTATCAATACTTTGCCACGACCAGGATTTGCCCTCCATTTCATCATATTCCGCCAACCCGGCCCGCCAGATGGCCAGAAATACCCCGGACTTTTCCCACTGCCGAAAGTAGGCATGGATGGAACTGGGGCTACCATATATCTCTTTGGGAAGAGCCTTCCATTGACAGCCGGTGCGGAGAACATAAACAATACCTTCAAATACCTTACGATAATCCAGCGGCTTTCTGCCGCCGCCTTTTTTCCGGATATAAGATTTATTCGAGTCCCTGGTCGGTGGCGGCAAAAGTGGCTCCACACGCTTCCAAAAAGCATCGGAAACAGCCCATGACGGCAACCTTGGCATGCGCACATCCTTTTAGCCTTTTTATAAGTATGCATGCCATATTATTTGATAAATGTCAAGTTAATTACGGATAAGCACTAAGTTTGTTGCACTTGAAAGAGAAAATGGTATAAAATCTCCCTTAGCAATGACAAATTTGATCTAAACTCTTGGGTTGGACGTGAGCAGGCGAGGGCGCCTGCTCCACAAAAAAGGGGCGGCCCCATGGGTCGCCCCCTTTCTTGGCGGCTTGCGCGAGGCTTCTCTACTCCCAGGAATCCTCCAACTGGGTGAGGACCGCCAGTTTCACGGCCTGGACCTTGCGATAGACCCGGGCCGGGGGCCGGGCCTGGCCTTCCACGGTGAGGAGGTCCTTTTCCACGGAGATGCCGAAGAGGCGCTCGTTTTCCTGGAGATAGGGGAGGATCAGGTTCCAGTCCTCTTCGGCCAGGGGCGCCAGTTCCCCGCCGTTGAGCTGCTCGTCCACTATCTGGTTGTAAGGGTCCCGGATATAAATGGCGCCGCCGGAAGCCAGGGAGAACAGGTTGCTGCCGGGATAGGGCGCGGCTTGGGGCTTAAGGCGGCCCCGGGCGTCATATTCCAGGCCGTTGACGATGATGAAGCCGCCGCCGTTTAAGGGATCGCCGGCCATGAAGGACTCGGCCAGGAAGTCCAGGGCGGTGCCGTTGATCACCGCCCGGGGGCGGCCCACCGCGTTGATGAAGGGCCGGCCGGCGGCGTTGCCCAAGACGTAAACCTCGCCGCCTTTGGCGCCGTACATGAAGGTCTGGCCCACGTCGCCGTGGACTACCAGTTTGCCCCGCTTCATGATCTGGCCCAACTGGTCCTGGGCGTTGCCGTGGACCTGAATCTCCATGCCGTCGATGCCCGAAGCCAGGTAGTCGCCGGTGCTGCCGTAAGCGTCGATGCGCACCTCGTCGGTGAGGGGGCCGAGGCCGCAGCCCAGGAAGCGCTGGCCCCGGTAGCCGTAAGTGATGAACCGCTTCCAGCCCAGCCCGAATGCCTGGCAGAGGAACCGGGCGTCGCACTCCTCCCCTTCCGGCGGGAACCCGTGCGCGTCCAGGATTAGGATGGCGTCCGGCCGGTGGGGGGCGGCAAGCGCATCCCGGGTGTCCCAATCGATCCGGCGGTAGCGGCCGGGGGCATCCTGGCCCAGGGCCGGGGTGTCCCGAAAGATGCGGGTCAGGACGTCCATAATTAGGCGGATCAGGTGGCTGCGCTTTTTGTCCCCGGGGTCGTAACGCCGGTCCAAAAGCAGGGTCAGGGCGTTGATGGCGGCGGCTTTGGCCTCATCATTTTTGGCGGCTTCGGCCACCGCGAGTTCCAGGACTTCACGAAATGTGGCGTAGGACCACTGGGGGACGCGCTCCCGGATGCACGAATAAAGGTGTTCGCCCCGGCCGTCCGCCAGGCCCTCCTTCACCAGGCGGGCGGATTCCGAATCCAGTTCCAGATTCACTTCCAGGACGGTGCCGTCCCAGGGCCGCTGATACCAGGGCACGGTCTTGGAATTGCCGAACTTGTCCCGGCAGTGCAGCACCCGATGGCCGTTCCGGGCTTCCAGGGAAAAAATGAAGGCGCCGCCGTCGGTGTGGCTGCCGCCCCGGGCGTTCCAGTAAAGGTCGGCCACGGGGCAAAAGCGCGGGTCTTCGGCGGCCAGAGAAGCCAACGTGGCGTCGATGGCCTGCTTCTCCGAACAGATAAGCCCCAACTGCACCTCCCCTTCGTGCAGCGCGAAGACCTGGGGCCGCAGCATGGAGGTGTCGGTGATGCCGATGAGCTCATACCGCTTCCGCTCCGGGTCGTTCCGGGCGATGATGAAGAACCAGGGGCCGTCGGGGGAGCCATGGATGTTGGCCGACTGGAGCTGCCGGTAAATCTTCTGCTTCTCCGGGGGCAACAAATCAAAGTCCCGCTCCGTGGTGGGGGCCATGGACTCGATGACGTACTCCAGGGGATAGCCGTAGAGGCGGTTCCACAGGTCGAAGGTGAGGACGGCCACCTCGGTGTCCGTGAGGAACTGGGGGAAAAAGTGGCGCTGGCTCAAGTACTCGCTCACCGAGAAGTAGTTGGCGAAATCGCCGTTGTGCACCAGGGCCACGTTGAGCGCGGAGAAGGGGTGAGCGCCCCCGGGGTGCCACACCCGGCCCCGGGTGGGATAGCGCTGGTGGGCGATCCACACGTGGGCCTTGAAGTCCAGCAGATTATAATAAAGGGCCGCTTCCTCGGCGTAACCCACGATCTTCAGGATAATGATATTGCGCCCCTGGGACAGGACAAAGGCTTTCTTCTCGCCCAGGGAGGCGTAATATGCCTGGTTGAGGCGGTAGGAGTTCTGGGCCACGAATTCGTCTTCCACCTTGCGCCAGGGGAGCCCGTAGAGCTTGTGCTGCTGGATGAAGTGCTGGAGCACCTCGGGCTTGACCCGCACGAAATAACGCCAGACCTCCGGGGGCTGGACCTCGAGGTTGGGGATTTCCTCCCGCCAGTTGGCCAGGGTGGGGATCCGCTGGGCATGGTCGATGCGGAAGACCGGGGTGATGAACTGGGCCTCCACCTGGGGCCGCGCCGCCTCATCCAGGAAGGCGATCTGAATGAGGTAGTCCTCGTCCAGGATTTCCTGGGTGACGCCCAGGGTTTCAGGGTCCAGGCCCACCGCGGCGATGCCGCCGCCCTTGCCGTTGCCCCGGTTGTGCATCTGGACGGAGGGCTGGAAGATATGGCGGCCGGCCACCGGCACGCTGCACGCAAAGCCGGTGACCCCACAGCCGCCTTCGTCTTCGCCTTTTATTACCTGTTCCCGGTGGTAGGCGGAAGTGAAGTGGCGGCGGGTGTTAAGTAGTTGGAGGCCGGAGTGGGTCAGATTATTGGTATTTTCCATGGCATTCACCGGTAGAGTTCAAAGTTCAAGGTTCAAAGTTCAAAGTTGCAAAAACTCAGGGGTTTCAAATGGTTATTTAAATTTACTGCCTTTTTTGTCTGAGGCTTTTAGGTATCGGATAAAGCCGGATAGCATACGTGAGACTTCGTCAGCCAGCGCCATAAGACGTTGGTTATGCTCCGCTGATATTAATCCGGCATCCGAAGCGACATAGAGCAATGACTTTACTTCTCCCACCGATCCTTTGGCAGTGGCTAGGAATTGTTGGAATTCCTTATTGCCCTCGCGTTCAAAACCTTCGGCTACGTTAGCCATAATTGACAAGGAGGCGCGACGAAGCTGATCTCTGAGTGCAAAATCCCTGGAAATATCTCCTTTGGCAGTAATCTCGTAAATAAATTTTGTAAGCTCGCGAGCTTTTCTCCAGGCTTCAATATCTTCAAAGCGCACGATTTTCATAGTTCATAGTTCATAGTTCATAGTTCATAGTTCAAAGTTCATAGTTCAAAGTTCAAAGTTCAAAGCCAATATTTGCCAAGTTATCTAACTAGTTCTTGAGCGGATTTAAGCCAATCTTTTTATCCTGTGCAGTAAATACTGCCATTTCAACGTCTCGTGCCCGCCATTTTTCTCCGGTCTGCCTAGTTAATATTTCTGATGTCTCTCTGCACCATCCAACCCAATGTAAATAGTTGGTAAAATCATTTTCAGTTAAAACCCCTTGACCATTATAATTAAAGTTAGTTAATTTATATTTCTTATTAATATTATGCCCTTCTTGAAAATGCTCATTAACCCATTTTGCTACCCTTGTATCGACCATTGGAAATGTATCAGGATGAGCGAATGCTGGGAATGTCAATGTGGTTGCGAGAACCGGGGCAGTAAATCCCAGCATCGTCCTTATACTTCGCAAGTTATTTAGATTTTGGTCCTTGAGAAATATTAAAACAGCGTTCCACAGATTTTTCGGTAAAATATTAGACCTCTGGACATGATCTTTGACGTTATCAGTTTTTATATCGCGTCTTCCGCCTTGAGAGAATAATTTCCAAAAAACAACTTCGAGGAAGGCTGCGATATGATTAGGGGCTGTCTCTCTGAAGCGATTTTCAAAAGCCATCGTGGAAGTTCTGTCCCCTTGAATGAGCATTTCAAAAAATCCAGGAAATTCATGGGATCTGCGATAAGCCCTCAAATCAACCGGGTAACAATATAAATTCAAGGCTCTTGTCCAACTGTCAGGCATTCAATAGTCTCCTTTCTTTCCGAACCAACTTTGAACTTTGAACCTTGAACTTTGAACTAAGCCCCGCGTCTTATATCATCATCCACCGGCCTATCAAAATAATCCAGGTGGACCAACGTATCGGTGCGGCCCACCAGTTCCCGGATGGAGCGCAGACCCAGGCGGCGCAGGATCTCCTTGAGCTGCCAGCTCCAGGAGTGGTACAGATTGCTCACCCGGTTGGCGCCCCATTCCACGGTCATCAGGTCCGCCAGTTCCGGGTCGGTGGTGGCGATGCCCCGGGCGCAGCCCCGGCCGGATTCGCAGTTGTGGCAGCGCAGGCACTCCAAGGCCACCAGCTCCGAGGTGCCGAGCTGCACCCCGTCCGCGCCCAGGGCGATGGCCTTGGCCACGTCGAAGGCGGTGCGGATGCCGCCGGAGGCGATGAGGGTGACCTGCTCCCGGATGCCTTCGGCCCTTAAGAATTGGTGCACCTTGGGAATGGCATACTCCACCGGCATGGCGATGTTCTTTTTGGCGATATCCGGCGCCGCGCCGGTGCCGCCGTAGCTGCCGTCCAACTGCACCACGTGGGCGCCGGCGTAATATGACCCCACCGCCACCATGTCCACGTCCGTGGGGGTGGAGACCTTCACGGACACCAGGGCCCGGGGGTTGATTTCTTTAATCCAGTCCAGGTGTTTCTTATGGTCTTCCACGGAATAGACGCTGTGGAAGGGGAAAGGCGAAAACAGGGCCATCCCGGTGACCGACTCCCGCATGCGGGCCACCGCGGGAGTGACCTTGTCCCCCAGGAGGTGGCCGCCCAACCCGGGTTTGGCCCCCTGGGCGTATTTGAACTCCACCATCCGCACCCGCTGAATGGTCTCTTCCCGCACCCCAAAGAGGCCGGTGGCCACCTGGGTGACCACGTGGTTATCATAAGGGATGAGGTGTTCGGGATAGCCGCCTTCCCCGGTGCTCATCAGGCTGTTGAACCGCTGGGCGGCCCGCACCCGGGAGAGGATGGTATTGATGCTCACCGAGCCGAAGGACATGCCGCCGCCGTACCAGGGCACCCCCATGGTGATGTGGGGGCGGCCGTCCCGCCGGCGGTTCATTTCCAACTCCAGGGAGATGTCGGCGTGGGTTAGTTTGAAGTCCGGGGGCCGGGTGGGAAAGATGAACCGCAGCCGGTCGAAGCCGCCGCCGGAGCCGCCGGTGCGGTATTCCAGGTCGTGGGCGGGGAGGCCGCCGAATTCGGCCTGCCACCAGGTGGCCAGGAGCAGGTCCGCGGTCCAGCGGCGGTCCCCCAGGGCGTTGTAAGAGGGATGGAGGCTCACCCGGAGGGCCGCGGCCGGGCATTGGGCCACGCAGTAATAGGGCTTGTCCTGGCAGGCGGCCGCGCCGATGCACAGATAGCTCTTGGGCCGCCGGAGATAGCTGCCGGCCTTGGTGAAGACCCTCTGGGGGCAGACTTCCGTGCAGCGCCCGCACTTGATGCAGCGTGACTCGCTGCGCCACACCCGGTGCTTGCTCAAGGCGTTGCGGAACCGGGAAGGAGTGTGCACGGGCTCCCAGGCTTGGCCTGGGGACCAGGAATCGATGGATAAAGCGTTTTCAGCGGTTGACATGCTTATCTCTTTTGAGTTTCGAGTTTCAAGTTTCGAGTTTCGAGAAGAAGCCCTTGTATGATTAAGGTTTATGATTCCACAGTTTCATGAGTTTCAAAGTTTTCCTTAACCGAAGACCGAAGACCGAAGACCGAAGACCAAAAACTCGAAACTTGAAACTCGAAACTCGAAACTCGAAACTACTTAAGTGGGTTCTCTTTTTAAAATTTCCCCTTCCCGGCCGGCGAACAGGGGCCCGAAGATTTCTTTTTCCAGGTCTTCCAGGAACATGGCC
>VGSO01000082.1 GCA_016874945.1 Deltaproteobacteria bacterium | reverse complement strand
CTGTGGGTAAAAAACCAGGAGCGATGCCACGGGAAACTTTTAACCCCGACCCCATTGAGGCTCTTGCAAAATTCATTTTGAGGCTGCGATTTTCCCATGTTGCTTAAAGAAATATCCGGTAGCACATCGCGGCCTAAAGGCCGCAACCAAACTAAAAAAGACCTAATTACTTTAATCAAATCAAGGTGTTACAGGCAAAATCTTCGCGAAAAAACCAGAAACTTGGATTCAGTAGCACAGGCTTTCCAGCCTGTGCGGGCGCAGGCTGAAGCCTGCGGCTACATAATTTTGCAAGAGGCTCCATTTATAATAACATAACTTTTTAGGCCCCGTGCCTCTGGGGTAATAATTGATAATCATTAAACTTTCAATGTTTCTTGACCGTCAGGCCGATCCCGGTGGACTCCATGTTCAAGAAGATGGTCTCCAGGCCGGGGTTGGTGGTGATGGCCTGGATGAAATCCCGGGAGGGGGCGGGCCGGGCCATGTTATCGGCCAGGATCAGGCCCCCGGGGCGGACCAGGGGCAGGAGCTTATTTAGATAATCCAGGTATCCCGGCTTGTCCGCGTCGATGAACAGGATATCAATAGGCTCCTGCAGCCGGGCCACTGTTTGGTGGGCATCGCCCAAGACCACGGTGACCAGGTGATCCACCCCGGCTTGTTTGAAGTTCTCCCGGGCCAACTTCGCCACCTGGGGGTCGATTTCGTGGGTGGTCAGCCTGCCGCCGGTGGCTTGGAGTCCCAGGCAAATCCACAGGGCCGAATAGCCGTTGGAGGCGCCGATCTCCACGACGTTCTTGGCATTGACCGCTTCGGTGAGGATCCGCAGCAACCTTCCGTGGAGGGGATCCACGTTCATCATCCAGGGCCCTTTGCGGATGTCCTCCAGGACGCGCAAGATTCTTTTTTCCGCTTCGTTTTTGGCCAGGGGAGGATTTTCTATATCCTTGCCCCACGCCGGACTGACAAAACCCGGCATACCCCAGCTCCAGCTTAGGGAGAATACGATGGCCGGAATCGCCAGGGCCGTGACCAGGGGGAAAACCCCAAAGGATTTTATCATCTTCATCTTCTCCATCCTGCCCGGGGCGAATAGGACCTGGACCGTTAATGCGCATTTCAGGTGAACAGGCAGAGTTTGGCGTCCTTGGCGTATTTCAGAAACTCTTCCGCATTCCAGATGGCGATGCCTTCAATGAGGTCTTCGTCTTTTAGTTCCATCATGTCGTAGGTCATGCGGCAGGCGATGAGCTCCACCCCTTCTATCCGGGCAATTTCCATCATCTCCGGCAGGGAGGGAATCTGGGCCTTTTCAATCTTTTTCTTCATCATGGCCGTGGCCATGGTGGACATGCCGGGCACCGCCCCCATGACCCCCGGGGGGATGAACTTGGCCTTCTCGATGCCGCCCTGGCGCAGCAGGTTGACGCCCATAAAAGTATAGAACACCTTGGTTTCCATGCCCAGCCGGGCGGCGTTGATTCCCAGGATTAAAGACGGATAAGCTCCGTCCAAAGTGTCCCGGGAGCAAATAAAGGCGGCTTTTTCTTTTCCATTGGACATAAACCCCTCCTCCAGGCAATGGCCTAAGCTTTCCTAGGAACTTAATCAGCTTTGCCGTATTTGACCAGATAGAGGTAGAATTTTTCCTCCGGCACGATGCTGTCGGTGAATTGTCGGACTTGGACCACCCGGGGGGGCGGCGCGGGGATTTCCCGGTTCATGATCAACAATACCTCGCGTCCATTCCTAGCCGCCAGCTCCCGGGCTTGCGCCAAAATCTCCTCATCATCCAGGCGTTTTCTCCGCTTATCCAAAATCAAGAAGGTCCCCCAGCGGCCGGAGCCGGGATAAAAGATTTTCCGGCCCAGATGGCCCGCCACCACCAAGGCGGCGTCGTCTTCATATCCCAGCAGGATCATCCGGTCCAGGCTCTGGTTTTTCAGGTAGCTCGCCACCTCCGGGCCGCCGGAAAAGGGGTGGCGCCAATCCAGGCCGACGGCCCAGGCGCTGGCCGCCAGGTGGGCCGCGAGAAGGCCGTAAAGGAATCTATCCTTGTTCCTCCGGACCCGGGCGGTCAGTCCGGCCATCCGAGGGTTACGGATTTCTTTGTCCGGGAAATACGCGGATAGCCAAAGGGACGCTATCAGCAGGATGAACAGGTGGCCGTAATGCCGGAGGGAGCCGGGATACTTGACGTAAGAAAAAGCCAAAATCTCCAGGGTTCCCACCCCAAACAGGCAGAGGATTGCGGGTTGGCGCCGGAACCAGAGCACCGGAAAAGCCAGCAAAATGAGAGATAGGAAGCCTTTTATATACCCGTGGGGGATGATGTTGGTGTTCCAGAAATGGTATTTTAGGGCGGGGAGGGGAACATAGCTGTCCCAGACGGCGCCCATGGTCCGGGCCAGTTCCGGGAAGTCCAGATGGAATCTCCAGTCCACGGCGAACCCGGAATCCGCCGGAGGCGCCAACTGCGCCGCGGCGATCAGGATGCCCAGGCCCGCCATCGCCAGGGGCGGGAACATCTGATATTTGTTGACCGCCATCGGGCCTTGCCGGGTAATTCCAGCCACGGCCAGCATCAGACCCAGAGCCGCGGCCAAAAAAAGACCGTAAACGCTGGTTTGGGCCAGCAGGAACAGGAGTCCCGCCAAAACCAGGAATTTCCCCCGGAACGCCCCGGGGAAAACGGCGCAAAAGGAAAAAATCAGGAGAACCCCGGCGGCGTAATTGCGGCTGATGACCCCATATTCAAATAGGGGAAAGTACCCGAAGATGAACAGGATTTGTTGCCACGGGGTAAAAGGGGAGAATCTCAGGAACAGGTAGGCGGTAGCAGTGGCCAACAAGAGATGAAACAGCTGCATGGCCAGGGGGTCCGCCGTCAAACGGCTGAGCAGGAACAGCGCCAAATACCAGAGGCCGGGATGGCCTTCGTATTTCCGGTGGTTAAATAAATCGGCGAGAGATGCACTCTCCCGGGCGATGAGCCAGGCCTGCCACTCGTCCTGCCACATCTCGTGGCGCAGGATCAGCGCCAGGCCCAGGGCCAGGAAAGCCAGGGCCCCCAGGGCGGCGGCTTGGGAACTTATCCGGCCCGCAGAGCGCGGCATATGCCGGCGTCCTGGTCGTGGTGCGCCGCGGCAAAAATCAACATTACCAGGGCCCTGATTTTACCCATGGCCCGGACTGTTTCAGCCCCTCACCTCCCGCGGCGCTTTTGGTATTCCTCAAAACAGGACCAGAAGGGCGCCGAGTCGGTGGCGTCCACCCGCTGGCAAACCTGTCTCCCCTGGGCCATGGAAAGATACTTTTGGTAAGCGGCCTCATCCCCCACATATAAAGTTTGACCGGCCACATCGGAATAAACATGGTAAGTCTCGCCGCCCAGCTTGTAAGTGACCATGGTCTCCCTGGGGATGGCTTCCATCAACGACTGGGTGTAGAAAGTTTGCATATTCACGGGCCACTCTTGGAATCCCGCTTCTTTCAGGAGGTATTCCGTGACCACCAGCTTTTGGACGCCTTGCTGGCCCCCGGCGCAGGCGCTGAAAAGAATAGCGAAAAAGACCAAAATGATGGCAATACTAAATCTCCCTTTCCCCCGGTTCATCCTCTCGCCCCCCCTTTACTCGAATATCCTGCTTCTTGTTAACTATTGCCATCTTTACCTTGCTGCCGTCAAGCATATAACCATAATCGACTAATTTATACTATTTTCTCTTTCAAGTGCAACAAACTTAATCTGCAACTCATTGATAATCCGTAATTATCTTTACCGAAAACCGTATTATAGGGCCTCCCCTTGAGCGGACGCCCCCATTCTTAACCGATTGGAATATGTCTTTTCAAACTTAAAACTGAAAACTGAAAACCGAAAACTGCCTTCAACCCACCTTGGTCAATGCTTCCGCGATCCCCACCCGGGCGGCCCGCCAGGCCGGCAGGACTGCGGCCAGCAGGCCCACGGCCAGGGACACCCCCATCCCCAGGGCCAGGGTCTCGGTGGAGACCTGGAAGATTCCGAAGTACTGCATCACCGTGTCCGGAAAGGCCCAGGTGGCCGGGGGGGTCAGGGACAGGCCCAAAAACCCGCCCAGCACCGCCAGGATCAAAGACTCTCCCAGGATGACCCAGGTTAAAAACCAGGGCCGAAATCCCATGGCCTTCAGCACCGCGTATTCCTTGAGGCGCTCCCTGGCCCCCATGGCCATGGTGTTGGCCAGCACCAGCAGGATTACCCCGATGACCAGCCAGGAAACCGCCTGGATGGCCAGGAGGATGGCCTCGGTCATGGCCACGAACCCCAGGTTGAAAGCCTTCTCCGTTTCCGTCAGGGTTTCGGCCAGGGAATTTTTAAAGACCGCGTCGATCTGCTCCGAAACCGGCCCGGCCAGGTCCGGCGAAGCCACCTGCACCAGGAACCAGCCCGCTTTGTCCGCCCGGTCGGGAGCCAGTTTTTTCAGCTGTTCGTTCAAGTAGTCCCAATGGAACCACAGCATGGTTTCGTCGGTGCTGGGGTCCCGGCCCTTGTAAATGGCCCGCAAGTTAAGCTGGTAATCCCCGGGAAAGTAGGTGCCTTTGAGTTGAATGACGTCCCCCACCTTCCAGCCGAAGCGGGCCGCCAGCTTGCGCCCCGCCGTGCACCCCTGGCGGTCCCGGAGCAGGGCCAGCCGCTGGTCTTCGGGCATGAGCAGCTCCGGGGCCAGATCCAGATAGCCGGGTAAGGACACGGCGAATTGGGGGAAAAAGTGCTTTTTATCCACATAAATGCCTTCAAACCAGTAGGCGTGGCCCACGCCGGTGACCCCGGGCAGGGCCTTGATTTTGGCCTGATAAGCCACAGGCAGGGGGGAGACCAGGGAAATGGCGTTTCGAGTTACCAGGCGGATGGGAGAGGCCGCGTCCACCCCGGCGTACCAGGATTCCACCATGGTGCGCAACAGGGCAAAGGCCAGGATGGCCAGGGCCATGCCCAGCACGGTAAGCCCGGCCCGCAAAGGGTGCCGGAGGGTATTGCGCCAGATTAGTTTAAACATAGTTCAAAGTTCAAGGTTCAAAGTTCAAAGTTCAGGGTACGGGGAGTTTGAAGAGGGTCCATCTTAATCAGCAAATTCAAAGTTCATTTCATCTAATTAAGAAAGAGAATTTTTAATTTAAAACTTTAAAACTCTAAAACTTTGAACTTCGAACTTTGAACTTTGAACTCCCCTCACCCCACCTTCCTCAAAGCTTCCGCGATGCTCACCCGGGAGGCCCGCCAGGCCGGAAGCAGGGCGGCCAGCAGGCCCACCCCCACCGACACCCCCATCCCCAAGGCCAGGGTGGCCCAGGTCAGGGGGAAGACCCGGAAATACTGGCCCAGGGAGGCCTTGATAAACCGCACCGCGGGAAAGGTCAAAGCCAGGCCCGTAAGTCCTCCGGCCAGGGCCAGGATCACCGATTCCCCCAGAATGAGCGGAAAAAGGTGGCGGGCCCGGAACCCCATGGTCTTGAGAATGGCATATTCCCCCCGGCGCTCGCTGGCGTTCATCACCATGGTATTGGCCAGGACCACCAGGATGACGCCGATGACCACCCAGGAAACCACCTGGATGGCAATGAGGATGGCTTGGGTCATGGACACGAAGCCCATGAGGAAGGCCGCCTCCGTCTCGGTGATGGTTTCGGCCAGGGAATTCTTAAAAAGCGCGTCAATTTCCTGGGCCACCCCCGGAGCCAGTTCCGGCCGGGCCACCCTGATGAGGAACCAGCTCACCTGGTCCGTCCGGGGATGGGCGATTTTCTTCATGCTTTCATTGAGGTAATCCCAGTGAAAAAAGAGGCGGCCTTCATCGGTGGTGGGTTCAGCGCCGTGATAGATGGCCCGAATAATAAAACGAAACTCCCCCGGATAAATGTTGCCCTTAATAATGATGGCATCTCCAATCTTCCAGCCGTAGCGATCCGCCAGGAGCCGGCCCGCCGCGGCCCCCTGCCGGTCCCGGAAAAAAGCCAGCTTCTGCTCTTCCGGCATGAGAAATTCCGGGTAAATCTCGAAATAATTCTTCACGTCCACGGAAAACGTGGGGAAGAAATGGCGCTCGTCAATATAGATGCCCCCGAACCAGTTGCCGTAGGCCACTTTGACAATCCCCGGCAGGGCCTGGATCTTGGGGAGATACGCCACGGGCAAGGGAAAGACCAGGGAAATGGCGTTCCGGGCCACCAGCCGGGCCGGCGAAGCCGCGGACACCCCGGAATACCAGGCCGCCACCATGGTGCGCAGCAGCGTAAAAGCCAACACCGCCACCGCCATGCCGGTGATGGTCAATGCGGCCCGCAAAGGATGCCGGATGGTATTGCGCCAGGTGAGTTTGAACATAGTTCAAGGTTCAAAGTTCAAGGTTCAAGGTTTTAAAATTCTGGGTTTAAGGAATGCCTAAATTTCCCCTTCTCGTTCCCAAGCTCCTGCTTGGGAACGCCAATTTTGGCCGAAGCTCCTGCTTCGGCAACTTTGCCATGGTTTTGCGTCACCGAAATTATGAAATGCACCCTCAGAAAAAACTTTGAACTTTGAACCTTGAACTTTGAACTTATTTCCTGCCGTCCTCTTCTGCCAGAATCTCCACCGCCCGGAGACCAACCCGGATAAGGCGCTTTTCGATGGCATGGAGGTTCTTCGCCCCGAAGGCCGCGGCCCCGGTGATGCGGTTGGCGAACACCGCGCAGGCCCCACCGGCCCGAATCCGGTAAGTGGACACCGCGGCCAGGGTCAAATACGCCGACATTTCCATCTCCAGGTTGAGCACCCCGGCCCGGCTGAGACGCTTCACTTTATCTGGCTCTAACGTGGGGAAGCCGGGAACCAGCCTCCCCTGCCCGGCGTAAAAATCCGCGGTGGTGCAGGTGACGCCCAGGTGATAAGGCGCAGCCAATTCCTGCGCTGCCTGTTTCAAGGCAGCCAGCACCTGGGGATGGACCCGGGCCTTCACATCCGGCGGCGCGTAATAGTGGGTGGTGTTTTCATCCCGCCGGGCTTCCGTGGTGATGATGAGGTCCCCCAGGGAGATATGTTCCTGCAGGGCTCCGGTGGAGCCCAGGCGGATGAACGTGGCCGGCTGAACGCACTGGGCCGCCTCCACCATGGCAATGGCGCTGGGCGCCGCGCCGATACCGGTGGCCATGACCGACACCGGAATATTATGATAGACGCCGGTATAGGTGAGGAACTCCCGATTATGGCGCTTGAGGGTGATGCGGTCAAAGTGCCGGGAGATCCTCCGGGCCCGGCCGGGATCGCCGGTGGTGAGAATGTAGGGGGCCAGGTCTCCGGGGCCGCAGTCAATATGGTAATAACGGCCCCGGGCGTTTAGGGGCGGTCCAGCATGCATGATGACTTCCCCCCCGCATCCGACTCTTTTAGCCGACAACCGGAAACCCTCATTTCTCCTGGTTAAGCAGTTGCCCCTTAATCAGACGCCGGATGCGGGAGGCGTGGGACGCGGCTTCCGGGTCATGGGTGACGATGATGATGGTTTTTTGGAAATCCTGGTTGAGGCGGCTCAGGAGGTCCATGATTTCCCCGGCGGACTGGCGGTCCAGGTCCCCGGTGGGTTCATCCGCGGCGATGAAGGTGGGGTCGGTGACCAGGGCCCGGGCGATGGCCACCCGCTGCTGCTGGCCGCCGGAAAGCTGGGCCGGGTAATGATGGCTCCGGTCGCTCAGGCCCACCAATTCCAGGACCAGGTCCACGTGTTCCCGGCGCTCCCGGCGGTGCAGCGAAGTGAGCAACAGGGGCAGTTCCACGTTTTCAAAAGCGGTGAGCACCGGGATGAGGTGGTAGAACTGAAAGACGAACCCCACGGCCCGGGCCCGCCAGTGGGCCAGGTCCGCCTCCGACAGGGAAGCGAGGTCCAGGCCGTCCACGATCAGATGGCCCCGGTCCGGGCGGTCCAGTCCCGCAATAAGGTTCAGCAGGGTGGTCTTGCCCGAGCCGGACGGGCCCATGAGGGCGAGAAACTCCCCCGGCATGATGTTCAGGGAGATGTCCTGGAGCACCGGCACTTCCTGGCTGCCCCGGCGGTAGGACTTGTACAGGTGGTCGATTTCCACCAGGGGAGGAGAAACATCCGGGGAGTTGTTCATGAGAATAGGGGGCACCCACGAATTATAAAAAGTATTGGTGGCACATCGCGGCCTTTGGCCGCAACCAAACTGATAAATTAAACTGATTCCTTATTCAAATCAACATGTTGCATGCAAATTCTTTGCCAAAAAACAAGAAACCCAAATTCAGTGGCACAGGCTTTCCAGCCTGTGCGGACAATTTTTTCAATTTAAACCCTCTACAAAATACCTAATTAAACGTCGATCCCTAAAAATCCCCTCCCCCTTGAGGGGGGAGGGTTAGGGAGGGGGTGGCAAAATCTTTGCCTGATTTAAGCATGTTAACTCAGTTAGCCCCCCTCCCCCCAACCCCCTCCCACCAAGGGGAGGGGGGATAAAAGCCAAGTAATTTAGCCTGTTAGCTATTTTTGCAGAGCTTGTAATTTTGAACCTTGAACTCTAAACTTGGCATCATTCCTTGACTTTGATCCGAGAGCCGTCCTTCAGGGACGCCGGCGGGTCCAGGACCACCTTATCCCCCTCTTTCAGACCGCCTTGGATTTCCACCAGGGTTTCCAGGGTTTGGCCCACCGCCACCGGGGTCAGCTTCACCCGGGACCCCTCAATAACAAAGGCCTCGGTCTTGCCGTTCTGGGTCACCAGACCCGTCTTGGGCACGGTGAGCCGGGGCCGGCGCTCCCCGGTTTCCAGGGGCTTGACCAGGAAAGCCACCTTGGCGCTCATCTCCGGCAAGATGCGGTCATCGAACTCCAGAAATTTCACCTTGGTGAGCACCGTGGCCTTGGCCCGGTCCGCGGTGGGGACGATCATGTGCACTTCCCCGGCAAAGCGCTTGTCGGGGATGGCGTCCAGACTGATTTCACAGGGTTGGCCCACCTTGACCTTGTCCAGGTTGGATTCGGACACGTCGGCTTCCACCATGAGGGAATTGAGATCGGCCATGGTCACCACCGCGGCCCGGGCGTTCACCGCGGCGCCGAAGGGCGCCACCACTTCCCCCACTTCGGCGAACTTGGTGGTGACCACCCCGTCGAAGGGGCTGCGGATATAGGAATATTCCAGGGAAGCCTGGGCGTTGGCCAGAGCCGCCTGGCTCACCTTGATGCGGGCCCGGGCCTGGGCCACCCCGGCCTTGGCCTTGTCATAACGGGCCACCGCGGTGTCGTAATCCTGGCGGGCCACCAGGTCCCGGGCCACCAGGTCCTTGAACCGGCGGTGTTGCAGGTTGGCGTCCGTCAGCTCCGCCTGGGCGGCGAGCAAATTGGCTTCGGCTTCCCTGATCTGGGATTCGGATTGGTTGCGGGCCGCCACCAGGTCTTCATTTTCCAGGGTGGCGATAACCTGTCCCTTTTTCACCCGGCTGCCTTCTTCCACCCCCAGGTAAGCCAGGCGGCCGGTGCTCTTGGAAGAGACCGCGGCCTTGCGCTGGGCCACCACGTAGCCGCTGGCGTTGAGCTGGGTATAAGCCTGGGCCGGGTAGGTTTTAGCCACCACCCAGGGCTTAACTTCCTGGGCGGGCTGAAGCGGCCCCCAAAAATAAAGCCCGGCCAGGATCACCAGCAGGCCCGCCAGGATCGCCAGGATAATGCGGGGCTTGCGGGAAGGGGCGGGCCGGCCTTCCCGGCGTTCTATGCGCAATCGGTCGAGATCGGGAACCACTCCGGATTTCCTTAAAAAAATTGGCCTACCACCTAGTTAGAGGTGGGCAGGCCTGTAAAAATTAACATATCCTCCGGGGAATGGCAATCTGGAGAAGAGAGGAGGCAAGACCTCGTGGACCTCCTGGTTTATCTTTTCATTTAGAGCTTAGCCGATTCCCTTCATTGCCAGCTTTTTGCGCTAATATATAAAAGCCTGAATCAACCCGTTGGCCCATTACTCTTTCAAACAACCGGTGTTTCTCCACCAACCTTTTCGCCCGGATAGCGATCCATCCGGCTGCACTGTCCACATAAATTATCATTCCTCCAAA